>CAIYZW010000739.1 GCA_903930725.1 uncultured Bacteroidota bacterium | reverse complement strand
TGCTGATATGCAGCAGACTTTGGAAAAATGGCGGCATTACATCAAACATCGCGAATTGTTTGAGGAGTAGAATTATCCGCCGTTCTTCGGCTTCCGTCGGTAGGTGTAGTAATTCAGCACAATTTCGATGGCTTTTTTAATGGCCTGGTTCATCGGTTGCATTTTTGTTCCTAATTCGGGTTCGATATTCCGCATTTGTTGGTAATAATTGCTGATGACCGGGACATAGCCGCCATTTTCGATAAAACTTACAGCATTTTTATAATTTTCGGGATCGCTTTCTTTGATGATTTTGCAAGTAACCAAAACCGGCTGATGGTATTTGTTGAGCATAGCCGAAAAGCCAAACAAACGGCAAATAAGCCCGCGGTTTTTGTAATTGGTGCACAAGCCTTTTTGATTTTCGGCTAAAACCGGCGATAAAATCACACAAAGGGGCTCATCCTGCCTGAGTAGCAATTTTTCATAAAAAGTGATAGCTTTGTTTTCTTTATAAAGATGATAAGCAAAAGGCAACATTTCCAAAACTGAAGCATCAATATCGGCTTTAAAGCAGCAAATGCCGCAACCCGGAACGCACCCAAGTTTTGAGGATTTCTGGAATCTGTTCAGGTCTTTTTCGACAACTGAAAAGAGTTTTTCGACTTTTCTGACTGTTTGATAGAGGTGCATACATTTTTAAAAGCTAACCGAAAGTTTAAAAAAAAACCTGCAATTTTGGATTCATTGCAGGTTTTGTTCTGATGATTTCTGAAGAATTATTTCAGGACTTCGTTCACCAATCTTGCAGCATCTTCGAGCGCGATAGCCGAATGAACCTTTAATCCCGAATTGTCAATAAGTTCTTTGCCTTCTTCGGCGTTGGTTCCCTGTAATCTTACAATAATCGGAATGCTGATGTTGCCAATATTTTTGTAAGCATCCACAATTCCTTGTGCAACCCTGTCGCAGCGAACGATTCCTCCAAAAATATTTACAAGAATGGCTTTTACATTTTTATCTTTTAAAATGATGCGGAAGGCTTCTTCGACCCGTTTTGGGTTTGCTGAGCCACCAACATCCAAAAAGTTTGCAGGTTCGCCACCCGACATTTTAATCATGTCCATGGTGGCCATAGCCAGACCGGCACCATTTACCATGCAACCAACATTTCCGTCTAATTTCACGTAATTCAGGTCGTAGCGACTGGCTTCAACTTCCATCGGGTCTTCCTCGGTAAGGTCGCGCAGCTCAAGAATATCAGGGTGTCTGAATAGGGCATTATTATCAATGGTAACTTTGCAATCGGCAGCATAAATCTTATCGTCGGCGGCTTTAATTACAGGATTGATCTCAAAAAGAGTAGCATCTGATTCGTTGTAAGCAGTTTCGAGGGCTTTTACAAAAACAACCATCCTTTTATAGGCCTCGCCCAACAGTCCAAGGTTAAAGGCAATTTTCCTGGCCTGGAAATCCTGCAAACCAACCGAAGGATCAATTTCCTCGGTAAAAATCTGATCGGGGGTTTCTTCAGCAACTTTTTCGATATCCATACCTCCGCGTGGCGAATAAATAATCATATTGCGGCCGGTTTTGCGGTTCAACAGGAAACTCATGTAAAACTCCCTCACATCTGATTTTCCGGGATAATAGATATTTTGCTCGATAAGAACCTTACGCACTAATTTTCCTTGTGCGCTGGTTTGAGGCGTTACAAGCATCATCCCGATAATCTGATCGGCAAACTTGCTTACTTCGTCGAGGCTTTTGGCGATTTTTACTCCACCTCCTTTTCCCCTTCCACCGGCATGAATCTGAGCTTTTACAGCCCATTTATCGGTTCCGGTTCTTTCCTGAAGCACTTTGGCAAATTCCATGGCTTTTTCGGGCGATTCGGCAATGCAGCCATCCGGCACAGTTACGCCGTATTTTTTTAAGATTAGTTTTCCCTGATGTTCGTGGAGATTCATCGTTTTCTGTGATTTAAATGATGAGAATTATTTATATGGCTGCAAATTTATTATTTTTCGGTGTCGCCTAAATTTTCAGCCCTTCATTTTAAATTGAGTTTAACAATTTTTACAGAATAATCCCTGAGCAGAAGTTCAAATTCATTGAAGCAGATAATATGCCGGAAAATGGATCAAACGGGATTTTCCGTTTCGTTAATACTGAGGAAAGGATACAGATAAGGTCAGATATTGACACCAAAACTGAAATTATATTGAACAGAAAAGTAAAAACTGTATGAATGGCAAATGAACAACAATTATTTAGATGTGTTATGAATAGTAAAAAGGAGTCTAAATAAAATGGATGCAACAAACAGATTTTGCATTTTTTTTTGAATGTCTTCAAATTTTAATAAAAATGGAGTCCAGAAACCATTTGAAAAACGGGGCGGAACCGAAAAGCCATACAAGTAGGAAAAAAATAAAACGCAATATCATGAAAACAACATTTTTAACTTCGCTATTGTTGATGTCAACATTTTTGACAGCTTTTAGTGCGACCTGGACAATTACTAACTCGGGAGTTACTTTTACACCTTCATCGGTAACAATTGAACTTGGTGACAGTATTAATTTTAACATATCAAGCATGCACAATGCCGCAGAAGTTAGCCAGGCAACCTGGGATGCCAATGGCAACACCCCTCTTCCAGGTTTTTCGACACCATTTGGTGGTGGTCTGGTGCTTCCAGCAAAGCTTACAGCCGGAACTCATTATTATGTTTGCACTCCTCATGCCTCGATTGGTATGAAAGGAATTATTATTGTACAGAATACTACTGATGTTTCAGAGGTTCAGCAGCAAACAAATATTTCTGTTTATCCAAATCCTTCCGATGGAAAGTTTCAATTAACATTTACCAGCTCGCAGGTTTCTAAAAATTGTAATCTGGAAATTTTAGATATGCAAGGGAATTATATTTATCAATCCGATATTACACAGCCAAAAACTGCGGTT
>CAIYZW010000738.1 GCA_903930725.1 uncultured Bacteroidota bacterium | reverse complement strand
CTCATCAATCCATCAATTGCAACAATCATTTTTTGCCTGATAAGATTGCTGATGAAATGTTCCTGTGCTGGATTTATGGTGCCTATTTGCCACAAAATCCCGATTTTTTCAAAAAATGGCGACAACACTTTTGTAACTGTATCCTCAAAACCAAGATTCAGAATTATCGTATTGAGGAGTTTTTCGAATTTTTGTTCATCAAGTTCCAGCATGGCAACCATCATTCCTTCAAGATGGCTTTCGATTTCGAAGGAAGTGTTGCTGATTGAAATAATTTTTCTGTTTAAATCTTCATTTTGCAGAGATGCGATACTCGAAATTTTGTGGCCATGTCGGTTGAGAATGGAAATATTAAGAAGTTTTCGCAAATCTTCGTCGGTGTAAAACCTGATGTTTGTCTGGGTGCGCTGAGGCTGAACAACTTTGTGCCTTTTTTCCCAAATTCGCAAAGTATGGGCTTTAATGCCTGTTAGCTGCTCTAAATCTTTTATCGAATATGTCGTTGATGCCACTGTGTAATCGTTTTGTAATTCCTGACTACAAACAAGCAAATTCTAAAATTGTTTAGTAAATTGTGTGATTTACTTCAACAAAATTCAGGAGTTGATTAGTTTAACTCTTTTGGAGGTTTATGATTGAAGGAACTTACAGTTTTTTTTGGATAATTTTATCCTGCAAAGTTAAAAGCTGGATTACCTCGAAAACGCTGAAAGCAAGGTAAATAATAAAAAAACTAATGATAAAATTTGCCGCATCGCCTTTATTTAATAGCGAATACGAAATGACAACGACAAGAAACAACAGTAATCTCAAAGCCGTGGCAATCATAAAAAAATTTACCATTTTGCTTGTTTTCTGTAAACTTACTTTGATCTGGAAATAAAATACTGAAATGGTGAGCAGCAGAAAAAAAATGATTATTCCGGGAATTGCAGGTGAGAGGTATTTGTCTGGAATTGAAAAGATTATGATAGTATAGGCCGAAAAAAGGGTAATGGTTAGAAAGATGGTTTTTTTTAAGAAAGTTTTAAAAACCTGCGAAAGTTGGTTGGGTAACATTTTTATTATTGAGGTTTTCTATAAAAAATCTTTGATAGCGTGATAAATGGCAAGTCCGACAGAAACCACCGATAAAAGGATTAAAAAAACAGGAACTTTTAAGTCAAGCCAAATGTCGAGTTTGTATCCGGCAAAAGTACCAGCAGCAATTATTGCCATCATCTGGAACCCGAGGCTGGTGTATTGAACATAATTATTTACTTGCTTCTTCTTTTTTTCTGTTATCATCATTCTTAAACGAAGTGTTGATTTCCTGTTTTGGGAGATCATTCATGCTGCACAAACCAGTAAATATCGCACCTGGCTCGATGGCAAGTTTGGTAGCATAAATATCACCGGTAAGTCTGGCCGAACCTTTAAGTGAGAGCAATTCGTGAACAATAATATTTGCATTAATTTCGCCTGAAATGTCGGAATTCTGACAGATTATTTCGCCTTCAACTTTTCCTGAAGCCCCCACAACGACTTTGCCTTTGGAGTTAATAGATCCGTACAAAATTCCATCAATACGAAAGTCTCCATTCGATTTTATGTCGCCTTTCATAATCGTTCCGGAACTAAGGAAATTTATTGATGGAATGCTTTCGGTAGCGTTAGTTTTTGCCATTTTCGATTTCTTTACACTTAAATGGTTGCGAAGATAGGTATTTAATTTTTTTTTATAGTTAAAAATCCTAAAAACAACAAATCAAAAACATCAAATAGTAAAGAAGTCTGTCAATTACTCAAAGCAACACTTGATTTATTTAATAAGATAGTTTTTCTCGAAAAAGGTTTTGTACATCGCAACATCTTTTTCACGATAGAGGATTGGATAATTATCAACCGAAATGACCATTGTTTCATAATCGGAACCTTCGAGCTGGGAACTAATGTAGGTGTTGCGACCAATGGATTCATAATAACCCATAACTTTTTCAACATTTTCAAAATTTCCAACAGTAATCATCTGAAGATCATCAACAAAAACAATACTATTGATTTTTAATGTTTCGGTTGAATAATATTTCGAATTGAAATCGGAAATTCTGATTTTGAGGGCGTTGATGTTAATTTTTGAACCGTTTACAAAATAGACAAAGAAATGTACTGCATTTTCATCAGCAAAATAGGGTGTTTTGATTTCCTTCTCCTCTTCTGTTTGTTCCTTTGCAGTTGCATCCATTGGTTTGTCGGTAATCACCATGTTACCGTTATCATCCTTTTTCAAACGCGAAAGAATATCCTGGGCAAGAGGTTTAACTTCGCTTTCGGGGTAAGTTGTAACCAAATATTCCAATGAGGTGGCGAGCGAATCAAGGTTTTGTAATTTCCCTACCGACAGTGCTTTTAAAAATTCAAATTTGGAGATTAGCTTGCTTTCCTGATATTTTACGACTGCTTCGTTGTAATTATTGATAACCATGTAAAACTGGTTGTTCATGTAAGCCCGGTAAGTGTTTTCATATAAAATCTTGGCTGCATTGCGCTGCGCTTCGAGCACAAGGTTGTAATTTGGATCAATAATGATTTTTGCGTAATCGCTGTCGGGATATTCTTTTACAATCAGATTTTTATAAAAGTTGGATTTTTCAAGGTCAGGAACTTCTTCATAATTTTTATAAAGTTGATAGTAAACCTGAAGCCGGTGCTCGTTTTCCGGGAAAACCTCTAATAATTTCTCGAATGATTCGATGGATTTGGCGTTATCCTTTAGGCCGCTTTTGTAAATGAAGCCCAAATTATACATTGCTTCTTCGATAATAGCGTTCGATTCCTTAAGTTTTTCTTCGGTTAATGGAAGGTTTTGGGTGTAAAATTCACGCTTTTTAGGATCAGTAACAAGCGCTATTGCTGTGCTATCCCTTCCGATTGAATCATTTGAGGCGGTATCGCTTTCCTCAGTTCCAAAATCGCTTACAATTTGCTTGTTGCTCAATCTCCATAAATCTTCAAGTTTTCGTCGGCCCCATTTTTTGCTGAATTCGGTAAATCCAAAACTAACCGATGATGGGTTGTAAAAATACCATCCGCCGGATTGCTGAATATTACGATTTTGTTGACGGCTATTCTGCTCGAGCATCGAAAGACTGCGTTGACGCTCAGCCTCTTCCTGTGCTTTTTTTGCTTCCTCCTCGGCTATTTTTTTAATCAATTTATCAACAATTGCATTTCTTGCATCTTCAGGCAACTTTGCAAGTTTTTGCAGGCTATCTTCTGTTTCGATTGATTTGAGGTTTGTTATTAACTCGGTGAGTGTAGTAGTTTTAGTTTTAATTTGTTCGTAATCAGGAAACTCAGGAGGTAAAAACTGCATTGTTGTATCATAATAAGCCTGGGCAAGGTTGTAATTGGGACTTTCAAAATGTAGTTCGGCAAGCTTTAATGATGAGAGTGCCTTTTGAAAATCGTTTGTAACACTTGTTGCAACTGATAATGTGAGATATTCGACAGCTTTTGGAACATTATTATCTTTTAGGTAAATCTCGGCCAGGGCAAAATAAATCTGATCGCGAAAATCCTCATTTTTAGTGTCTTTCAGCATTTTGTTGAGCTTTTTCACAATCATGCTCCGGTTGCTCGATTTTGCATCGTACGTTTTGGCAAGATTTATTTTTGCATTAAAAGCCATTTCGTAAGGCGGATTTTTTCTTATCACAAGCTCGTAAAGCCGGGCGGCTTCGCGCAAATCGCCTAATTCCTGGTAAATCTGGGCCAGGATGAAACGGAGCCGGTTTTTAACTTTCTTTTTGTGGGTTAATTCGATGGCACGAAGCAAATATTTTATGGCCGGCTCATACTTTTGCTGAAGAATATAAAAACCGGCAAAAGTCATGTTGTAGTCGTTTTCGAGATAATTAGGAGCATAACCTTTAACAAGGCTACTTTTGAAATTATCAAGTGTTGATTCGGCTTTTTCGAATGAACCATTTTGGCAGTATACCTTTGCAAGCCACAACTCGGCTTCGTAGCGGCTGGCGTTTTTGGCAAATCTGTTGGCAATAAATTCAAAAGTTCTTCGGGCGCTTGGATAGTCTTTTTTGTACAAATAGGCTTTTCCAATCAGCATGTAGCTATCATCAATCCATCTTACGTACTCTTTACGGCCAAAATATAACGAGTGTCGCTGAATTACTTTTGATGCTTTTTCGATCGCCCTGTCCATGTTCGAAAAAATGGCCTGAGCATCTTGTTTTGTTCCGTATTTAACAACAGGAAGTACAGTAGTGTAGTTATCCTTTGAGTTCTTTTCAAGTTCGGCAACACCTTCTCTAAAACTCTCTCTTCCATTCCAGAAGGCATTGTAATGGGCGGTTAAATTATGATAGGTCCTGCTAGTGAAGGTGTTTTTTTTTGTAGAACAGGAAATGAGCATCGAAAACGATACAATCAAGAATACCAAAAAACCTGATATTTTAATTGTCCTCTTTGTATTAGAATTGTTTTGTGATGTATTGAAAGCTTTCAAATTATCTTATTTAACCCTGTTTTGAAGAAATACCACCAGCCATAAAGAAGTTTATTTAACTCCAAAATGGCAAAAATATTTTATTTTCCAACATTCAGGCTTTGAATTGTTAGTTTTGTCGAAAATCTTGATGAATCACAATAAATTTGATCATTTTGCATTGATAGCTTTGCCTGTAAAATTTAAAATTTAATGTAACGACATTCAGAATCAACGGATTGATGGTAAAAAAGCGTAAATATAAAGTTTGGTATGATAAAAAGGATTGGCGCTGGAAACTAAGAAGGCGCTACAAACTTGTTTTGATGGATGAAGAATCCTTCGAGGAGAAAATCTCATTCAGGGTTACACGTTTAGGGGTTCTGGTAATTGGAAGTTCATTTATCATCCTTTTAATTCTTTCAACCATCTATCTTGTGGCTTTTACACGTCTCAGAGAATACATTCCCGGTTACACCGACATCACAATGCCAAAAAAAGTATATGATTTGCAGCAGCGGGTTGATTCGCTTGAACTTGAGTTTAAAAGGAAAGATGTTTTTGTGAATAACATGAAAAGAATTATCGAAGGCAAAGATGTTGAAGAAGTTTACCTGCCACCTCCCGACAAAATATCAACCTACGACTCATTAAAGATCTCTCCTTCAGAAAAAGAAGCACAGTTTCGGGAAGAATTTGAAAACCAGAGCATGTACAATCTTTATCAAAACAGATCCAATAAAACTGTACCAACAGCCTTAGGAAACATGAATTTCTTTCCGCCACTTTCGGGTATTGTCACCAATAAATTCGATCCTTCACAAAATCACTTCGGAATCGACATTGTGGCAACGCGGAATGAAGCCATTAAAGCTGTTCAGGATGGAACTGTGATTATTTCGGACTGGACACTCGAAACAGGATATGTTATTAGTCTTCAACATCAGAATAGCCTGATTTCAGTTTACAAGCATAATTCAACTCTGTTAAAACATCAGGGAACTTTTGTTAAAGCAGGCGAAACGATCTCGATTATTGGTGAATCCGGTGAGTTATCAACCGGCCCACATTTGCATTTCGAGCTTTGGTACAATGGAAAACCCATAAATCCTGAAGAATATATTACCTTTTAATTTCAAATGAATATTTGTTAATTCCTCTAAATTTTACAACGATTTTGCTGAAAAAACTCGCGATATTAGGCTCCACCGGATCAATTGGTACTCAGGCATTAAGTGTTTTGCGCCAAAACCCCGACAGCCTTAAAGCCGAGGTTCTTACGGCCCAAAATAACGCTGATTTGTTAATCGAACAGGCTCTGGAATTCAGGCCTGGTAGAGTGGTAATTGGGAATGCGGAGTTGTTTGATAAAGTAAAATCCGCATTGTCGGGAATTGATATTGAGGTTTTGGCAGGATTTGATGCAATAAATGAGGTCGTAAAAAGCCCTGATGTTGACATGGTTTTAGTTGCTTTGGTTGGATTTGCAGGTTTAAAGCCCGTATTAAATGCTATCGAAGCTGGAAAAAACATTGCTCTTGCCAATAAAGAGTGTTTGGTGGTTGCCGGTGAATTGGTTACTCAATCTGCAAAAGAAAAAAATGTACTGATTATCCCCGTGGACTCTGAACATGCAGCAATTTTCCAATGCCTTTTGGGGGAAGAAGCCTCTTCAGTTGAGAAAATTTACCTTACGGCTTCCGGAGGTCCTTTTTTTGGTAGGGATCACCAGTATCTTTCCTCTGTTTCGAAAACACAGGCTTTGAAACACCCGAACTGGAAAATGGGGAAAAAAATCTCGATTGATTCTGCCACTATGATGAATAAAGGTCTGGAAGTAATCGAAGCTAAATGGTTGTTCAATTTGCAACCTTGTCAAATCGAAGTAATTGTTCATCCGCAATCTATAATCCATTCGTTTGTTCAGTTTGTTGATGGTTCGATGAAGGCTCAAATGGGATTACCGGATATGCGGGGGCCAATTCATTTCGCTTTAATGTATCCCAAAAGAAAATCGTCCAATTTTGAGCGTTTCAATTTTCTTGATTACCCCGAACTTACATTTTGTCAGCCAGATTATGGGAATTTTCGTAATCTTGCACTCGCCTATCAGGCAATGGAAACGGGGGGAAATATGCCATGCATCTTAAATGCAGCTAACGAAATTGCAGTTGAAGCCTTTCTCGATGATCAAATTAAGTTCCTGCAAATTCCTCAGGTAATTGAACAATGCATGAAATCAATTGGTTTTATCTCCAATCCAAGTTATGAGGATTATTTATTAACCGATGCCGAAGTAAAAAAATATGCCAGGATATTAATTAGCAACCTGGTTTAAATGATTTAAAACTAAAAAGTTAGAAATGGATATTTTAATTAAAGTTCTACAACTTCTGTTAAGCTTGTCAATATTGGTGATCTTCCATGAATTTGGCCATTTTATTACAGCAAAAGCCTTTAAAACCCGGGTCGAAAAATTCTATCTTTTCTTTAATCCGTGGTTTTCGTTGTTTAAGTTTACTTTTAAAGAAACCGAATATGGGCTTGGTTGGCTTCCTTTGGGTGGATATGTTAAGATTTCAGGAATGATTGATGAATCAATGGATAAAGAACAGATGAAACTCCCGCCCCAACCCTGGGAATTTCGCTCAAAGCCGGCCTGGCAGAGGTTGATCATTATGCTTGGTGGTGTAATTGTTAACATTTTGCTGGCTGTTTTAATCTACATTTTTATTCTGGCCTGGTGGGGTGAGAAATACCTTCCAACTGCCGAAGTAAAATACGGCATCACAGTGGATTCGCTTGGATACGAAATGGGATTGCGAAATGGTGATAAAATAATTACAGTTGGGAACAAGCAGGTAGAGGAGTTTCATAAAATTCCTGCCGAAATCATTATCGAAGAGGTTAAAACAGTTCAGGTTGAGCGTGGCGGCAAAATCGAAAACATTGATATTCCAAAAGGTTTTCTCAACAAGCTGGTTCATCATCGAAGCAGTGATTTTATTGGCTTCAGAATACCTTTTTATGTAGGAGGATTTTCAAAAGATTCACCTGCTTTAGCGGCTGGAATAAAGGAGAAGGATAGGATAATCGGAATAAATGGCGTATCCACTTTGTATTTTGATGAATTCAGAGAAAAGATTAAAGAAAGCAAAGGCCAGGAAGCAATCATCAGGGTTGTAAGAGAGGCTGATACAATTGATAGAATTGTTAATGTTTCACCCGAAGGTTTGATTGGTGTTTTAGCACAAGACCCAACCGAATTTTTTAATTTAAAAGAAAAAAAGTACTCAATTGTTCAGGCAATTCCGGCAGGGACTGTTAAAACCTATAAAGGGGTTGCAAACTATCTGAAACAGTTAAAGTTATTATTTTCCTCAGAAGTTAAAGCCTACGAATCAGTTGGTGGTTTTATCACGATCGGCAGCATTTTTCCACCCGAATGGGATTGGCAGGCATTCTGGGGTTTGACCGCGTTTCTATCTATAATGTTGGCAATATTAAACATTCTTCCAATACCCGCTTTAGATGGTGGGCACGTTGCATTTTTACTTTACGAAATTGTTGCCAGACGCAAACCCAGTGATAAGTTTCTTGAATATGCTCAAATTGTAGGTATGGTCCTACTTTTTGGATTACTCATTTTCGCCAATGGGAATGATGTTGTTCGTTGGCTGTCAAATCGTTAAATAACAAGGGCTAAAAAAATATTTTATAACCATCCTGCTTTCTGGATGGTTTTTTTATTACTTTGCAAATTATTTCAAAATTATCAATATGCAAAACGATCAAGATCTCTTAGCTAAAAATACTGAATTAGAGCATTCCTTTAGAATATTGATGCAACAAAAGGCAGAGCTGCAAGCATTGCTGGAGGCGGTTCCTTTTGCGGTTTTTATTACCGGGTTTGATTATTCATTTCAGTTTTGCAATCAAAATACTTTTAGCCTCCTTGGCTATGAACCAGTATTATCTGATAAGGATTTTATTGATAATCAAATCTTTGGCAATCACATCGAAGAATGGAAGATTCAATATGTTAACGTTTTGGCTAATAATGTTTCAAATTTTGAAATGACCCTGGTCAATAAAGATAATCACCTGATTGATGTCAGCGTGCATTCACACAAAGCAATTTATGAAAGCAAGAGTTGTTCGGTAAACTATCTTAGAGATATTTCAATTCAAAAAGCTATCGAAAGAGATTTGAAAAACGAACAGAAAAAAACAAACCTGATCATTGATTCAATTCCGGCAATGGTTTTTATTAAGGACAAAGAGAATCGCTTTTGTAGGGTAAATAAGGCTTTTGAGGAACAAACAGGTCTTAAAAACGAAAATATTATCCATAAGAGCGGTTTTGATTTGGCAAAGGAAAAGGTGCTTGGCTCCGATGATTGGGCGGATGACAATGAAGTTATCGAAACAGGTATTGCTAAAAGAAATATTATCGAGCCTTTGCTAACTGATAAGCACCGCTGGTTCCTGACCGATAAAATTCCATATAAAAATATTGATGGTGAAGTTATTGGAATAATTGGCTTTTCGACTGATATTAGTGAGCGCATGCATGCTGAAGAGGAATTACTTCGAAGTGAAAAAATGTTCAGATTACTCTTTGAAACTGCGCCTGATGGAATAATTTTAAGTTCACTCGATGGTAAAATTCTTTCAACAAATAAAGCCATCGAAAATTTGCTTGGTTATTCGTCAGATGAAATCCGGAACCTGACAAATTCGGATATAACACCGCGGAATTGGCAAAACACAGAACTTGAGACGGTTAATGATGCCCTCCAAAATTCAGAAAATGTCAGATCATTTGAAAAGGAATATCTTCGAAAAGATAAGATTGCTATTCCAGCTTTGGTTACAATTTGGATAATTTACAACGAAGATGGTACTCCAATCCAACTTGGGACTTACGTGAAGGATCTTTCGATCGAGAAGAAAGCAGCAGAATTGGAAAAATCATTATTTCAAAAGGAAAAGGAACAACTCGAAAAAGATCTGGATTCGAAAAACAGGGAGTTAAACCTGAAAATTACCAAACTTATTGAAGTTAATGCATTAGTTCGGGGGGTTATTTCAGATCTTGAGTTAATCCTTAAAAAGGATCCAAAGGAAAAAAACATGGAAATAAAACTGGTGATAAATGAACTAATGAATCACACCAATGATGATTTGTGGAAACAAATGGAGCTGACCTTTGGGCAAATTCACCAATCATTTTATGTTAAAATCTATAAACTGTTTCCCAACCTGACCAGAAATGAAAAAAGGCTCTGTGCATTTCTTAAAATGAATTTATCCACAAAAGATATTTCCAGTATTACGCACCAGACAATTAGAAGTATTGAGGTTGCCCGAGCCAGGTTAAGAATTAAAATGAAATTGAAAAGATCTGATAGTTTGACCAAATTTTTCTCACAGATTTGAGAATTTATTTAATCGGTTTGTGCAATTTGTGCACCTTCACAAGCATATTAATATTCCACAATTCAAATGCTAACTATAATAATATCAACTAAATAACAACGAATATTTAAATTACCATAAAATAATCATTTCATTGTGTGCAATATTTGTGTTAAAATAAAGTGACAAATAATTTGTTTTATTTTAATTTAGTGTAGTATGTTTGCATCGACTAAATCATGGTTGTTTTTTAATAATTGGTTTTAAGGGGTAGTTTGGGAGTTAACCTAAAGCAGGGGGATACAAATCAAAAACTTTTACTCCAGATTTAGCTAATATCCCCCCGCTCCCAGACTTTTAAAAGTTAGATTTGTTTTTCCTTCCCGGTTTTTCAAAAATTTTTCACATTTTCTTTCCAGCTTTTACAAAAGGCATTTTATTCTGAGATGCAATATCAAATTGTAGGTAAACGTTTCAAATTCGTTTCTTACAAAAGATAATTGTTGGCTGATTAAATCCGGTTGTATGAAATGCAGGTTTCAATTTAGGTATTGTTGAAAATTTTCAGATTTGAAAAAAAAATGTTTCTTTGTAACGCTTTTAACACTTGTAATCTGATCGTATGATTAGAAAATTATTTTTCATTGTACTTATCTTTTGTACAACGACTGTATTTGCCCAGCAATTGCCGCAATACACCCAATACATGTTTAACAAAATCGCCTACAACCCTGGTTATGCTGGTGCGGGAAACGGAATTTGTGTTGGTGGATTGATAAGACAACAGTGGGTTGGTTTTAAGGAAACAGATGCAGAAGGTAAATCAAGTACAGTTGCTCCAGAAACCTATGTTGTCTCAATAAGTGCTCCGGTTCAGGCATTACGAGGTGGATTAGGGGCAACAATAATTCAGGATAAAATTGCATTTCAAAATAATATTACCCTAAATTTGATGTATGCTTATCAAACAACCTTAGGCTCCGGCGATTTAGGAATAGGATTACAATTAAGCTTACTCAACAAAACAATAGACATTACTAACTACAATCCCCCAACAGGCACTACTGATCCACTACTGCCGAAGGGAGAAAGCGACATGATATTTGATGCCGGAATCGGGCTTTATTACAGAGTTCCCGAAAACTATTATCTTGGCCTATCAATCCTCCAGTTGCTTGAATCAAAAACTTCGACCGATGGAACTTCCGCCAAATTGAAAAGGCAAATAAATCTAATTGGAGGTTATGAACTTTCATTGCCAAACACTCCGGAAGTTGATTTGCTACCATCGTTTATGATAAAAACCGATGGAATTTCTGTCCAGTATGATTTATCAGCACTATTGCGTTTCAAAAATCAGTTTTGGGGTGGAGTAAGTTATAGATATCAGGATGCTATTGCCTTAATTTTTGGGATGGAATACAAAAACTTCAATATTGGTTATTCTTATGATATCAATACTTCAGCAATTGGCTCTTACGGTAGCCACGAAATCAGAGCAGGTTATTGTTTTAAAATCGAAGTTAGTAAAATTAAAAAGGTTTACAGGAATACCAGATTTTTGTAGTTTCATTCTCCGGTATTAACTTATCACAGAATTTACTCAATTGAAAGTACAATCGTGTTTGTGTTTTAGATTCTAATTTTGTTGAGAATTTACCTCAGCAAGTTCTTTAAAAAGTGATTAGCATTTTGGTTAATTCTGGCGAAAAGCAATTCTGAATTCATGAATAAAAAATTCATTTTTTCAATCCTGCAAATTAGTTGAGACCGATTTGACTGCGGAATCCAACAAATGAGTCAAACAAAATAGTGCTTTTTATAAAAAACCAAAATTCAATATTTATAATAAATGAAAAGGTGTCCCGTTTACCTGTCTGTAAAATTAGCAGTTGATATGAAAAAACTATTTTTCTTTTTAATTTTATTAGCCATCTTTAGTAGCTGTAGTAATACAGGGAACGGTGAACTCATTGGAGTGAGCGACCGTTCAAAGTTTTACCAGCCAGATCCGTATGGTATGACATTCGTACCTTTAGGGCACTACACCATGGGAGTGGGAGAACAGGATGTCCCCTACACACAAATGAATAGCCCGAAAACTGTTACTGTTAGTTCATTTTATATGGATGAGACAGAAATTACGAATAACGAATACCGTCAGTTTGTAGATTGGGTTCGCGACTCCATTGCCCGACAGTTTTTAGGTGAAATTAATCCGGAGGGATTCCTGATTGAAGAAAACCCTGAAACAGGCGAATTGTATGATCCCCCTTATTTGAACTGGACTACCGAAATTGATTGGGAGAACGAAGAAAATGCACAGACTTTGGAGGAAATGTTTCTTCCGGAAAATGAACGTTATTTCAGAAAAAAGGAAATTGATACAAGAAAATTAAAATATGTTTACTATTGGATTGATCTACAGGCAGCAGCCCGAAAGGATTTTGCTCAGCCAGGAAATCCTGAAGATGCAAGTTTTGCAAACCGTCCGGATGGAATGACAGACAGATCCATTTATGTTCGAAAAGAAACCATTAATGTTTTTCCTGACACATTGTGCTGGATACATGATTTTGCATATTCCTATAACGAACCCCTGGCCCGCACCTATTTTTGGCATCCTACCTACGACCATTACCCCGTTGTTGGTGTAAACTGGAATCAGGCCAGGGCATTTTGTGTATGGCGGACCGCATTGTTTAATGGTTTTCTTAACGGAAAAGGACAATCAGGTTTAAATGACTTTCGTTTACCGACGGAAGCCGAATGGGAATGGGCAGCAAGAGGTGGCGAAGCAGCAAATCCATTTCCATGGGGTGGGCCTTATAGCAAAAACGATAAAGGTTGTTTGTTAGCCAATTTTAAACCAAACCGCGGAAATTATATTGATGATGGTGGCGCAACTCCGGTTGTTGTCGGTCATTATCCTGCAAACAGTTTTAATCTTTATGATATGTCAGGAAATGTTGCTGAATGGACAAACAGTGCTTATGATGAATCAGCAAATATTTTTACCTGGGAACTTAATCCCGATTATAGCTACCTTGCAAAACAAGATGACCCTATCAGCATGAAACGAAAAGTAATTCGCGGTGGCTCGTGGAAAGATATTGAGTATTATCTCCTGGTTTCGACCCGTGATTATGAATATCAGGATACGGCCAAATCGTATGTTGGGTTCAGATGTGTTCAGAATTACTTAGGCCGTTCAAAAGGAGATAATCCTTCAAAATCATCAAATATTTATTAATTCAATAATCATAAACCGGTTTTAACAAGCTCGAAAGAATAATGGAAACAGTTGCAGAAAACAAACCTCTTATCAGAAAAATCGAGGATGCTCTTGATAGCGGTTTTTTCAGACGATTTATGTCAGTTGCTTATGGCCTTGGTGCCTCAGTTGTAATTATTGGTGCTTTATTTAAAATAACCCACATAAAAGGTGCTAATGAGGCCCTTTTTGCAGGAATGGTAACAGAAGCAATTATTTTTGCTTTATCGGCATTACAAAAACCTCACGTCGAACCTGACTGGAGCAAAGTTCATCCCGAATTTGAAGAAGATTATCATGGTATCAAAGCTGATCCGGCATTATTAAAAAAGAAACCAATTATAGTAGGTGGTGGCCAAATGAATGCACTCGATCAAATGTTGCAAAAAGCCGATGTAAACCAGGATGTGATTGACAGGTTAGGAGCCGGGTTAAAAAAATTGGGTGATAATACAGCCAAACTCAACGAAGTTTCTACTGCAACGGTCGCCACCCAGGAGTTTGTTACAAGCATGAAAACCGCTACACAGTCGGTTACTACACTTTCAAAAACCTATAATGAAACTTCCAATGCGATGAATAATGAACTCGCAGCATCGGCAGAGTTTTCGACAAGAGTTAAAGAAGCTTCACAAGCAGCAACAGGTTTAAAACAAGTTTATTTTGATGCATCAAAATCATTGAAAAGTGATATCGAAGCATCCGAAAAACTATCAGAGAGCATTAAATCGGCATCAATTTCGGCTGGTAAGCTTTCAGAAAGTTATTTTAAATCGGCGGAAAGTATCACAAAAAATATAGATGAACTTCAAAAATCAACCGTAAAAAACACTTCTTTCAACGACCAACTTTTGAAACTTTCTCAAAACCTGGCATCCCTCAATACACTTTACGAATTGCAACTTAAAAATTCGGAAATGCAATCTCAGGCTTCAGGTAAACTGCAACAAACTTTAGATAAATTTCTGGCAAATATCGAAGAATCTTCAAATAAAACGGTTCAATACCAAAAAGAGATGGACACACTTACCAAAAGAATGTCATCCCTCAACAGCGTTTATGGTAATATGCTATCTGCAATGAACATTAAGTAATATTGAACCCAATAATAAATAAATTCGATTAAATGGCCGGATACAAAGAAACACCTCGACAAAAGATGATTGCCATGATGTACCTGGTACTCACGGCGCTTCTCGCCCTTAATGTATCCAAGGAAATGCTCGACGCATTTATTGTGGTTAACGACAGCATTGAGCTAACAAACGAAAATTTTGCTCAAAAACTTTCCGAAACCTACGGTGCATTTGAAAAACAATATCAGATAAACCAGAATAAAGTTGAGCCATACTGGAATAAAGCCAACGAAGCCAAGAAACTTAGTGGCGAAATGGTTGAATACATTAATCAGTTAAAATACGAGTTAATTGCAACAACCGAGAAAATACCCATTGATACTGCCAAAATCATTCCAGTTGGATCACTTAAAAATAAGGAAGACTACTCTACCACCACCAATTTTTTCATGGGTGATAGCGAAGATGGATCGAAAGGCAAGGGAAAAGAGCTTAAGCAACGAATAGATGATTACAGGGCAAAGTTAATGAACCTGATTGATCCGAAAGATCAGGATAAAATAAAGCTGGGTCTGAAAACAGAAGGAAGATACCGCGATGCCAACGGTGGGAAGCAAAATTGGATACAATATAATTTTTTCCATACCATCCTTGCTGCTGATGTCACCATCATCAATAAAATCATTACCGAGGTTTATAATTCAGAGTTCGACATTGTAAACTTCCTGCTTAGCGATATTGATGCAGTTGATTTTAAATACGATAAAATTGATGCAAGGGTTTTACCTAAAACCAACTATGTTTTCCAGGGCGATGAATATGAAGCGGAGATAATTGTAGCAGCCTACGATACAAAACAAAATCCGGAAGTTTATTACGCCGAAGGAATTAGCGAATTACCTGTTAGCCAGAAGGATCGTGCAAAATCAATTGCCGGACAAGGTGGAATGGTCAAGTTGAAGTTCCCGGCGCAAAGTTTGGGCTTAAAGAAATTTGCAGGTTTTGTCAGTGTTAAAAATGGCGTTGGCGATATCAACAATTATCCTTTTAGTGACGAGTATTTTGTTGCCGAACCCTCATTAACCGTCTCAGCAATAAAAATGAATGTTTTTTACATTGGTGTTGAGAACCCTGTAGCAATTTCGGTTCCCGGAATACCTGACGAAAGCATTGAACCAACCATTTCGGTTGGAACGCTTAAACGTGATCCTACCAACAAAACATGGATAATCACTGTTCCAGTCGGACAAAAGGAAACAGTAATCAGTGTGGATGCAATGGTTGATGGCAAAAAGAAGAGCATGGGGTCGAAAACCTACCGGATAAAAAAATTACCCGATCCTATTGCACTTATTGCAAACAAGAACGATGGCCCAATAAACCGGAATATATTAGTCGAAGCTGGGGCAATCATTCCAAAAATGCCTTCGGATTTCGAGTTCGATTTGAACTACAAGGTGATGTCCTTCAAAATGACTATGCTACTGAGAGGCACCGAAATTTGGTCAGATCAGTCGAGCGATAACAAACTTACTGTTGACATGATTAATAACATCAGATCAGCAAACAAAGGACAGAAAATCTGGTTCGAAAACATTATTGTACGTGGCCCCGACAACATCGACAGGCAATTAGCTCCAATTGTTCTAACTATCAATTAACAGCAAATCATAACACCAAAATAATATGAATATCAATCATTTGAAATTCGGTTTTTTAGTTTTATTCTTTTTGTCGTTTGCCGGTGCTTTCAGCCAGCAGCCAAATCAGGTTCAACTGGTTTCGGAGCCAAAGGACAAAGCATACAACCGTTCTCATATTGACGATTTAAAACCTATTCCTTATCCTTACCTGCGTGAATCAGATGTTTTTTGGGAAAAAAGAGTGTGGAGGATGATAGATTTTAAGGAAAAAATGAATCAGCCTTTATATTTTCCCGAAAGACCTCAGGGCAGGTGGAGAAGCTTAATGCAAGTACTTTGGGATGCAATTTTAGCTGGTGAAATTACCGCTTACGGTTACGAAACAGGTACAGATAATTTTGAAGAACTGATACCGATGACGGCTAATCAAATAGAGGTTGAATTATCTGATACTACTGTTGTTGAGACCGCCGACCCAAATGACCCTAATTCGACGATCACTAAAAAGGTAATTACCGGTTTTACCCCACAAGATGTTTACCGGCTTAGAGTAAAGGAAGATTGGATTTTCGATAAACAACGTTCGGAAATGCAGGTGAGAATTGTTGGAATTTGCCCGGTGAAAGAAGATCGCGACCCAATAACAGGTGATTTCAGAGGGTATAAACCACTTTTTTGGCTCTATTTTCCCGAAATCAGGCCAATCCTCGCACGCTATGAATCTTATAACCGACAAAACAGTGCTAACCGTTTGACTTACGATCAGCTGTTTTTGCAACGCAGATTTAGCAGTACAATTATCAAGGAAGATAATGTTTACGACCGATACATCGGTGATTACGCACTTGGAAATGATGCCCTTCAGGAAGCCGACCGCATCAAAAATTCAATCCGTGATTTCGAAGCCGAGCTCTGGGTGTATTAATTTGTGATTTCAAGATATCGAAAAAACTCCTTGCCCAATGGTGAGGAGTTTTTTATTTTATCTTTGCCTGTCCTCAAAAATGGGAGATAATGTCAGCAGATTTTCTTAATAATTCAATCGAATATTTAAAAGGTGTAGGGCCAAAAAGAGCGGAATTGCTAAAAACCGAGCTTGGAATCTTCACCTTTAACGACCTGCTCAATTATTTCCCCTTCCGCTATGTTGACCGAAGTAAATTTTCGAAGATTTCAGAAATCGAAAGCGATTCAGTTTTTATCCAGGTTAAAGGAAAAATAAGCGGATTAACCACAATTGGAGAGGGAGGCGCGAAACGCCTGGTAGCTGATTTGCGCGATGATACCGGAGAAATAGAGTTGGTTTGGTTTAAGGGACAGAAATGGGTTCAGGAAAAAATCAAGCCAAACATCGAGTACATCGTTTTTGGAAAACCTAATTATTTTAATAAAAGGTTCAATTTTGCCCATCCCGAAATTGAAGCCGTTGCCGATGCCGAAACCGGTGTTAATGCTACACTTCAGCCATTTTACAGCTCCACCGAAAAGCTTAAAACCCGTGGCCTCGATAGCCGCGGAATGGCCAAACTCACCAAAAACCTGGTTGACCAGATTAACGTAAGTATCGAAGAAACACTTCCTTATGAAATTGTGAATAATCTGAAGTTGATTCCTCGCGAAAAAGCCATCATCAATATTCACCATCCCGAAGACCAGGCAATTCTGGACAGAGCCATTGCCAGGCTAAAATTTGAGGAGTTGTTTTTTATACAGTTGGCCTTGCTAAAGTCAAAATTTATCCGCACAACCAGTATTCGCGGACATAATTTTTCGATAGTTGGCGAGTATTTTAATACATTTTACAAGCAACATCTGCCTTTTGAATTAACTGGTGCACAGAAGCGTGTAATTAAAGAAATCCGTGCAAACATGGGATCGGGCAGGCAAATGAACCGCCTTTTGCAGGGCGACGTTGGCAGCGGTAAAACGCTGGTTGCACTCATGTGCATCCTCATCGCCATTGATAATAATTATCAGGCCTGCCTCATGGCTCCAACCGAAATCCTTGCCCAGCAGCATTTTGCAACAATCAGCCGTTTTTTGGCTAAGATGCCTGTTAAGATAAAATTGCTCACCGGTTCCGTAAAAATTGCCGAAAGGCGCGTCATTCATCACGAACTCGAAAACGGCACTTTGAATATTTTGATAGGAACCCATGCACTGATTGAGGAAAAAGTGGTTTTCCAGAATTTAGGATTGGTAGTAATTGATGAACAGCACCGTTTTGGTGTTGAACAACGTGCCAAACTTTGGAAAAAAAACGATATTCCGCCGCATGTTTTGGTAATGACGGCAACACCAATTCCACGCACACTGGCTATGACGGTTTATGGCGACCTCGATGTTTCGGTGATTGATGAGCTGCCACCAGGACGAAAAGCTGTGCAGACTTTGCATTATTTTGATACCAAAAGGCCGCAGGTTTTTGGTTTTCTTAAAAAACAAATCGCACTTGGCCGGCAGGTTTATGTGGTTTATCCAATCATAAACGAATCGGAAACTCTCGATTTGAAGGATTTGATGGATGGTTTGGAGAGTTTTACCCGTGAGTTTCCTTTGCCGGATTATGCAATAAGTATGGTACATGGGCAAATGAAAACAGAGGTAAAAGATTTTGAGATGCAGCGTTTTATCAAGGGCGAAACCCAGATAATGGTTGCTACAACCGTGATTGAAGTGGGTGTTGATGTTCCAAATGCTTCGGTGATGGTTATCGAAAATGCCGAGCGCTTCGGGCTTTCGCAGTTGCACCAGCTCCGTGGAAGGGTCGGGCGGGGCGCCGATCAGTCGTTTTGCATTTTAATGACCGGCTATAAATTGACCAAAGAAGCTAAAACCCGTGTCGAAACAATGGTGAGAACAACCGACGGCTTTGAGATTGCCGAGGTTGATATGCAAATCCGAGGCCCCGGCGACATGCACGGTACCCAGCAAAGTGGCGTTTTAGACCTTCAGCTTGCCGATATTGTGAAGGATGAAAAAATCCTCAAATTTGCCAGAAACTTAGCCGCCGAAATCCTCGAAAAAGACCCAAAACTTGAGTCACCTCAAAACTCGATCCTTTCGCAAAGGCTTTTACAGCTTCAAAAACATCGCAGCGACTGGAGCAAAATAAGTTAATGTGGTTTTGATTTTCGCTGTAAATTTAAAAACTAAAAATGGGGCTGGTTTCTTTAAAGAAAATAAAGCTGCATCCGGCAATCTGTTTGTGCCCTCCAAATTCTATCCCGGTTTTTAATCTCATTTTATTACTTTTGCCAACTTCAAAATCAAAAAAAATATCTTATGAAGATTTCCTATAACTGGCTTAAAGAATACATTGATATAGACCTTGATCCTGAGCAGATTTCGGGTATTTTAACAAACACCGGCCTCGAAGTCGAAAAATACGAGAAAATCGAAACCATAAAAGGCGGATTGGCCGGTGTGGTGATTGGCGAGGTAAAAACCTGTATAAAGCATCCGGGAGCTGACAAACTTAGCGTTACAACCGTTGATGTTGGTGGCGGGATAATTTTGCCAATCGTTTGCGGTGCGCCAAATGTAGCCGCCGGACAAAAAGTTGTGGTTGCCACTGTTGGTACAACTTTGTATTCCGGTGGAAATCCTTTTGAGATAAAAAAGGCCAAGATCCGGGGTGAAGTTTCCGAAGGAATGATTTGTGCCGAAGACGAGCTCGGGCTGGGTGATTCACATGCCGGAATCATTGTTCTGCCTGCCGATGCCGAAGTTGGTACACCAGCCAAAGATTATTTT
>CAIYZW010000737.1 GCA_903930725.1 uncultured Bacteroidota bacterium | reverse complement strand
CCATGGATTTATCTGCCGATGGAACCTTATGCAGCGTTACCGGAAAAGCCGTCCATGCCCGCGAAATGGGTAGCGGCGGGACTTTGTACAATATAAATTCAAATCCTGGCGGCGGAACGCTTTCAGGAACAGTTACTTTATTAGGTGCAACCAATGGTGAATATGTAAAAATTGAAATTGAAGGAATTGCTGATTATTACGATTACAGCGATCACTGCGGGTTGTACGAGATCAAATACATTCCGGCAGGATCTTATACTGTGACCGCCAAAAAGGTTGGTTACTTCCCGGTTACTGTCGAAAATGTAGTAATTTCCGATGGCCAGATATTGGATCTTGATTTTACAATGGAAGAAACCGGAAATCCGCCGGTGCTTTTTAATGTATCGCACGGCGCCGGCCTCGCAGTTGGAGTTGAATGGACACATCCGCAACCTGGCGATGTCGTTGGTTTTAACGTTTACAGGAAAACCATTGCTGAAGGCCTGTTCCCGGAAACACCCATAGCCATTCTTGGAAACGACGAATTTTCATTTCTCGACGAGGATGTGTTGCCTTTGAAAACCTATTATTACGCTGTAACAGCAGCTATTGGTGATGATTATGAAAGCCCGTATTCAAATACAATGGAAGGTTGGATTGCCACTGGCTTTATTGCCAACGAATTAAGTGTTTATTACGGAGCCACACCCACCATTGATGGCACAATTTCGCCCGGCGAATGGGATGATGCCTTTAAAATGGATGCTTCCGATTTCCTGGGAACTTATGATAATATACCCAATCCCATTGGCAGTGTTACCATGTATTACAAGCTAAATCAGGCCATGACCGAACTTTACATTGCCTGCGATAATCAGAATGATATGGTTTTGGAAGAGAACGATGTAGTAGCGTTGTACATCGACGACAACAATGATGGCGCTTATGGCGCAACCGGCGATGACTCGGAAGGAAATTACTGGGCAGAATATCATGCCAGTGGAAACCTGATTAGGTATCGTCCGCTGTATAATACTGGCGGCACGGGAACAATTATCGAGCTTACAAATCCTCAAATTGGGATTTCTTTTGCAACTGGTCACCTCGTTTATGAATTTGTAATTCCGATGGGTGAGGATGAAGTATGGAAACTCAACCCGAACGAACAGAATCAGAGCGGAATATTCTTATTTGCACGCGATACGCCAAGCAATTTCGATGGCTACTGGCCATGTCAGAACCAGCAGATTTTTGAACCTGTCGGATATGGCGATATTACATTTGGGGCTGATGATGAAGTTCCTCCTCCACCGGCAAATGTTACGATGCAGGTGGTGAATATGCCTCCGATTTTTGGAAACCTTGAATGGTCGCAACCCGAAATCAACGATTTTGATGGTTTTAATGTTTACATTGATCATGGTAACGGTTTTGAATTGTTGGATCAAACATTTGGGACACAGCTATTCTATATGGCAACTCCGCCCGAGGTGGCCGACTTTTATATTACAACTGTTGACCAGGCAGGACAGCAATCCATACCTTCGGAAACTGTAATCTTTGATCCTTTTGTTGGAATAGGCGAGATCGTTGGTCAAAACAAATTAAATGTTTATCCAAATCCGGCTTCAGGCCAGGCCAATATTTCATTCGACATCAGCGAAAGCGGAATTTACCAGCTTGCAGTTTATGATCTCGAAGGTCGCCAGGTAAAAAGCCTGCTTTCGGAAGAATTAATACCCGGCCATTTTGTGATTTCATGGAATGGAACCAATGATGCCGGTTCGACGGTTAATAATGGCGTTTATTTTATGAAACTTACCGGTGTGAATAAATCGTTTACATCAAAAGTAGTTTTGATGAGGTAGGAAAGAACCTACCAGGTCTATAAGACCTGTGAGGTTTTCCTCAAAAAACCTAACTCCGCCTAAACTGGGGTTAGGTTTTTCTTTTTAAAAAAACCTACCTTTACCGCCATATTCAAACTTTATGATGAAAAAAACACTTACGTTACTTGCCTTTCTTAGCCTGCTTTTGAATGGGTTTTCTCAAAATCCGGATTCGGTTTTTATTAAAACGATTTTCGATAATGCGCTCACCAGCCGGGTTGCTTATCATAATCTTGAAATCCTTACCAACATTGCCCCCGGAAGACTGGTTGGTTCGGAGGAATCCATTGTTGCACTGAAATTTCTCGAAAAATACTTTAAAGATTTGGGCGCCGACACGGTTTATCTGCAGGAATTCAAAACCCATTCATGGGCTTGCGATTCGTCATCGGTGAGCATTTTAAAAAAGAAATCCCGTGAAATTCATTTAACCTGCGATGCTCTGGGAACCTCTCTTTCCACGCCACCTTCAGGGATTGAGGCCGAAGTTATCGAAGTTCAGGGATTGGCAGATTTAGAAAAACTCGGAACCGAAAAAATAGCGGGCAAAATCGTGTTTTTTAACCGCCCGATGAAAGACACTTTCATCAACACCTTCGCGGCTTACGGCGATGCGGTTGACCAGCGCGCCCACGGCCCGGCCGAAGCTGCAAAATACGGTGCCGCCGGTGCCATCGTACGTTCAGTCACAACGAGTTTAGATGATTATCCGCACACAGGTTCGTCGAGGTTTCCGGAGGATGTCAGGATTCCTGCTTTGGCCATCAGCACCATCGCTGCGAACCTGCTTAGCCAGGAACTGAAAGATAATCCAAAAACAAAAATCAGGATTTTTGTTAAATCGCACGATCTTCCCGAAGTTACCACCTATAATCTGGTTGCCGAAATCCGTGGGAAAGTTAAACCCGACGAGGCGATCATCGTTGGCGGGCACATTGATTCGTGGTTTAATTCGCCAGGCGCGCACGACGACGGCGCTGGTTGCGTGATGAGTTGCGATGTTTTGCGGATTTTTAAAGAATTGAACATCCAAAATATCCGGACCATCCGGGCTGTGATGTTTATGGACGAAGAGATGTTTCAGGCTGGTGGTAAGGCTTACGCCGATTTTGTGGGTCAATCCGGCAAGCGCCCATATCTTGCCCTCGAAGTTGACGAAGGCGCATTTACTCCCGAAGGTTTTTCGGTTGATGCTCCCGATAGCGTCGTAAATAAACTTCATGCGTTCAAATCGCTGCTCGAGCCTTACGGGATCAAATACATCAGGAAAGGTGGCGGCGGCGTTGATATTTATCCGTTAAAAAACCTCGGAGTTCCTTTGGTGGCCTACGTTACCGATCCGCAGCGCTATTTTGATATGCATCATTCAGGTAACGACACTTTCGATAAAATCAATTACCGCGAGTTAAATCTTGGAACCGGCTGCGTCACCACGCTGATTTACCTGATTGATAAATACGGGGTTGAGTGATGAATTTCGTTTGAAAGAAAAACCGTACAGGTTTTGGAAACCTGGTAGGTTTTTACCAACTTTATTCCT
>CAIYZW010000736.1 GCA_903930725.1 uncultured Bacteroidota bacterium | reverse complement strand
GCTACCTTTTACTGAATATCGTCGAAATGATTACCGCCACTGATCCGAAGGCAAATATCATTTTCATTAACAAGGAGTATTACGAGTTTGACCATATCCGGGATTATCATGATTTGCAGTTTTATTTTGATGAAAAATTTCAAACAGATTCAAACAACTATTTCTTTGTGGATGAAATCCAGGAAATTACTGATTTTCAAAAATGTATCAGAAATATTTTGTCAAAAGAACTTGCTGACATTTACATTTCGGGAAGCAATGCTGACCTTTTATCCGGCGAGTTGGCAACCATGCTAAGTGGGCGATATATCGAAATCAGGGTTCATCCTCTGGCATATAGCGAATTTCTTGATTTCTATCAACTTGAGCATAATTCAGTTTCATTTAGCAGATTTTTGAGGCAGGGCGGCATGCCAGGTTTGCTTCATATCAACCAGGAAAACGAACCAATCAATGATTATCTTCAAGGAATTCTCTCAACGGTTCTTTTAAAAGATGTTGTGGCACGATACCACATCAGAAATGTCTATTTTCTTGAGAACCTTGTACGGTTTCTTGCTGATAGTACCGGTTCTTTAGTTTCAGCAAAGAAAATAAGCGATTATCTGAAATCTCAAAAGTTTGCATTAAGTCCAAACCTGGTACTCGATTATTTAGGGTATTTGTGTAATGCATTTTTTACGAATAAGGTATTGCGGAAGGATATTCCGGGTAAAAAAGTATTTGAAGTAGGCGAAAAGTATTATTTCGAAGATATTGGCCTACGAAATGCAATTGGAGGATACCGACCAGATGATATTGCCAAAATCCTTGAAAATGTGGTCTATAATCATTTGATAATTGCCGGACACAAAGTATTTGTTGGCAAACATGGAACAAAGGAAATTGATTTTATTGCCGAACGCAATGAAGAAACAATTTACATCCAGGTTTGTTACCTACTTACCGGTGAAAATGTGATTGAGCGGGAGTTTGGTAATTTGCTTGCTATCCCTGACAACTATAAAAAGTATGTCGTTTCGATGGACAAAATGACTGCCCCTAACACTTTTAAAGGTATTGAACACAAATATATTCCTGATTTCTGTAAAGATTTGACAGCAGATTAAAGGTATAGGTAAATTCGAAAACTTTTTCAACCTAAATCTTTATAAAAATCTTTCGTTTGTAAAGCGCCATCAGCGGAATAAGCCATAATAAAATCAACGTAATTGCAAAAGCTGCTGAGGCGTTTATCGGAGAAAGCCAGGTTGCAAAGATATTTTCATAAATCCAGGTGTAAAGTGGCATTTGTCCGCCTGATGAATTTACCGGAATTGCCCATAAAGCCGATGAAAAAAAGCCGCTGGCAAGGTAAACGGCCAGGCAGTTGGCGCCATAGGCGGCAAATGGGGTAATCCATTTCCTGCTTTTTTGTACATCCACCAGCCAGTAAGTGATTCCAAAAACCGTGAGCGCAAGACCGCCGGTATAAACAACATAAGAGCTTGTCCAAAGATTTTTGTTGATTGGGAAAGCCAAATCCCAAAAAAGGCCAAGACAGGTAAGCAACGCTCCACTTACCAGCAAACCGATAACTTTTTCATTCTGGTCGCCACGGCGCCTAACCCATTGTCCGGCCAGCATCCCAAGAATTCCGGTAGCAATAGCAGGAAGTGTCGAAAGTAATCCTTCAGGATCAGATTTTTCGGTCCACATGTGTCCTTTCATCAGACTGAAATCGAACCATGCAGCAAGGTTTGTGTCGAGTTCGAGATTTGCAGGGCCATGGCCGGGAACTGGAATTAAGGTCATCAAAGCCCAATATCCCAGCAGAATGATGACGGCAATATTTCGCTGGGCTTTCCAGCCAGATTCCATAAAAATGATGGATGTAAAAAAGTAAACAACCGCAATGCGCTGTAAAACACCCGGAATCCGCATGTTGGCAAAATCAAATTTTGGAAAAAGGTAAAAAATGAGACCGAGGACAAATATCAGTGCCGAACGACGAAGGATTTTTACAAAAATCGCTTTCGTTTTTTGTCCCTGTTCTTTGCGGTTTCCAAGAGCAAAAGGTATCGCCATGCCAACGATGAAAAGGAAAAACGGGAAGATCAAATCAGTCGGCGTGCAACCGTTCCAGGGAGCATGTTCGAGCGGACCGTAAATATGATCCCAGCTTCCGGGGTTATTTACCAAAATCATCGCAGCCATCGTGAGGCCACGAAAAACATCAATGGATAAAATTCTTTCTTTGCCCTGCATATTTATGTTTTTAGAGTACGAAAACCAGTGATCCTATCAAAACAAATTTCAGGCTGTGAAATTAGGGTTTTAATGTTTCAAATTTCATGTTTGTTAAAGGTTTTATTCTTTTTGGAAAACAAACCCTGGAAAATCCCTGGATTTACCTGCGAAAGCACCATTCCCGAAAGCATCAGCATGCAGCCGGCCATTCCCCGCACTGAGAGTTGTTCACTCAAAATAAGCCACCCACCCAAAACTGCAAACACCGATTCGAGGCTCAAAATAATGGAAGCTGCCGAAGCGTGGGCGTGCTTTTGCCCAACAATCTGAAGCGTGTAAGCCACCCCCACCGAAAAAACGCCGCCATAAATTATGGGAATGGCTGCCTTTAAAATATCTTCCAGAATAATGGCTTCTGTAAAGAAGGCTGTAAGCAGGCTCAACAGGGAGCAAACTGCAAATTGAACTATCGAAAGCCTGATGGCGCTCATTCGTGGGGAGAAATTGCTGATAAGCAAAATGTGGAAAGCAAAAAACAAAGCCGAGAATAAAACCAGCAAATCACCATTTCCGATACCAAAATTTTCTTTGACGCTGAGATAATACAAACCAAAAACCGCAATTAAAGCTCCAATCCAAATATTTATGGAAGTTCTTTTCTTCATAAAAATACCGATCGCAGGAACCAGGATCACGTACAATCCTGTGATGAAACCTGCTTTTCCAGCTGAAGTATAAACCATGCCAATCTGTTGGAGTGTGGCTGCCACAAAAAGCACAAAACCCAATAAAAGTCCACTGATGAGCAAATCTTTGTTCCAGCTGTTTTTTGTATCATCCGGGCTTTTCCGATGATTTCCTTTCAAAAGCAGCAATGGCAAAAGTGAAATGGTGCCTAACGCAAAACGGATTCCGTTGAAGGTGAACGGCCCCACAAATTCCATCCCTGCACGCTGCGCCACAAAAGCAAAACCCCAGATAGCTGCCGTAAGCAGCAAGAGAAGATCAGATTTGTATGATTGATTTGTCAAGTTTAATTGGTATTTGATGCCTTTAAATTACTGGTGCCACAAACTCCCTGCTGCCGGATTCTTCACTCCATTCTTACAATTTTTGGATAAAAAAGCGCAAGCACATTTACAAGTTCCTTTTGTGCCTCCATTACCTCAAAGATATTTTTATACGCCAATGGTGATTCTTCACTGCTGCCACCAATAAGTTCGACACCCTCGTGTTGGAGGATTTTTTTAAGACTACTTTGCGTAAAAGTGGCTTTAGCCTTGCTACGCGACAATTGCCTGCCGGCGCCGTGAGACGCGGAATTCAGTGCAGTTTCGTTTCCTTTTCCCGAAACAATAAATGCCGGCGAAACCATGTTCCCCGGAATGATTCCGAGATCGCCAATGCTGGCAGGTGTGGCACCTTTTCTATGAACGACCAGTGTTTCGTTGGTGCTCAGTGTTTCTTTCCATGCAAAATTATGATGGTTTTCGATGATTTTGATGGGCTTTTCGCCCAGCGCTTTTGCCAATTTCCGGTGGATGATGTGATGATTTGCTGCCGAATAATCGCCGGCCAATGTCATGGCCTGCCAATATTCCTGACCATCCTCCGAATCGAGCGCTAACCAGGCAAGTTGGGCAGCAGAGCCTGAGAAACCGAGCTTATCAGCGGCTAGTTTGGAGTAATGTTTGGCAATTTCGGCACCAAAACCCCGTGAACCTGAGTGCGAAAGAATAGCAAAATATTCGCCCGGTTGAATGCCCAGGTCTGTCGAAAATTCTTTAACCACAATATAGCCCATATCCACAAAATGGTTTCCATGACCTGAGCTTCCCAACTGGTTGTAAAATATCTTTTTTAAAGATTTCAGTACACCGATTTCGTTGAATTCTTTGCGCTCCATCAGCTCATGGTCGCCAATGTCGGTAAATTCGCCAAGCCCAAACCTTGTATTTTCGATAAGGATTTTATGTAGTTTATCACGTTGCCCTTTGATGATTTTTGGCGATTCGGGATAAACGGATAAACACATCCGGCAGCCAATGTCCATGCCCACGCCATAAGGAATTACCGAATTATAGGCGGCAACCACGCCACCTATCGGCAAACCATAACCCACGTGCGCATCAGCCATCAGAGCGCCTTTTACAATAATCGGCAGGCTCATGGCCGTTTCCATTTGTTTTATCGCCTCATGCTCGGTATTTTCTTCACCAAAAATCCTGTAATTGGCGTTCACTTTGTCGAATTGATGCTTTTTTCGCTTTGGACCGGGTGTGATACTTTCGGTTAATTGGAGAAACTGCGCAAGCTCTGCAAAATATTGATTTTTAAGAAAATCAGCAGGTTTGCTGATAAGCTCCTGTAAAATTTCCAATACTTCCGTTTTAGCATCCTGTCTGAAATGTCGTGCAGCAAGGTTTACTGCCATCGAAATGGCTGTGTCGTCGTGGAAGCCAAGTTTCCTGATTTCTTTACCTCTGATTTTAAGCTTTTTCATATTTCCGGCAATTACGATTATTTTTAGGATAAACCGGTTCAAATTTTAATTGATTCGATCGAAACTACACCGCAGATTACTGTCAAATCCACGATATTTCGAAAAGCTATTCCTTAAAATAAAAAAGGCTGCCTTTTAAAGACAACCTTTTAAACTCGGGTGGAAGATGGGGTTCGAACCCACGACCCTTGGAACCACAATCCAATGCTCTAACCGACTGAGCTACATCCACCATGTTAAATAACGAGCTGCAAAAATAATCAATTTCAAAAGAGAATTATTTTTTTGTCAAAATTTTCTTTTATAAGGCCTGCCAATGGCCATTAATCATCTCAATTTCAATCAACCAAAATAGAATCAATGCTTTGAAAATCCGAAATTAAAATTCAGTAATTCAAAAACAATCTGATCTAAAAAGTTAGATGACGGCAGTCGTGATGCGGTTTATAGCGGTTACAGTCGCCTTTAAGAATATTGTATTTGAACGAGAAATAGAGATCAAGCCCTGTAAAATCGCTAAAACCAAAAAGACCGCCTAATTTTTCGGTACCGAAGCTAAAAAAATAAATCCTTCCGAAAAGTCCCATGCGGGGTTTTTGAAAATCGTAAAGTGAGAGCGGGAATCCAATTTCAAACCATCGCGATTCGTATCGAACACTCAAAATGGCTTGCGATGGCCGCGAAATCTGTACATCGCTTGTTTTTAGTGGTAAAACAAAAGTTGTATTTAAAAACCAGTTCTGATAATACTGGAAATCGGCCTGCAAACTCAACGCAGCAGGCATGGCAATTTTAAATGAATTGGCTTTGAGTGAGGCCAGGGAATCGTTATAAAGCACCTGACTAATATCATAAACAGCCGAATTCAAGTTCTGAAAAGCAAGTGTATCAACTTCATCCCAATAAACCCGAATGTCGGAAAAACTATGAACCTGTGCATTCCTGGAGAATTTAATACTGCCGGCATCGAGCAACGATAACCCAATCCTGTAAAGGTAATCCTCATATTCGTAACTGCAATTTCTTTTGAGATGGGTACGTACAGGGTAATATGTTTTTTTCTCGTACATCACGCCAATATCAATTGCTGTGCCTTTTCCCTTAAAAAAATTACCATCATCAGGAAACTGATTACTTTCATAATTGTATGGCAGCGAAAAACCACTTTCAGCTTCCAGATCCCTGATATCCAGGGTGGAGTCGTTTACCAGCGTGTAGTCCATACTGTTGTTGGTGATGTAGGCACTTCCATAACCAAGGAGCCTGCGCAAGTTAATTCCTGCCGACCACCGATTCCGGCGATATTCCTTGAAAATGCCGGAAAAATTGATGCCGATCTCTCCCCACCCAACTGTTGCTGCATTAAATTTACTGTTGAGGTTTTCGATGCCGTACAAGCTATCGTATTTAAGGCCTTCGTACATCAATATTGCGATATCATCCGGAAGACCATTTATCGAAGTTACTGTTACAGCTTTTGTAAAAAAGCCATAAGCAATGTTGCCCGCCGCTATCGCAAATGAAGGTCCCATGATGTCGTTCCGCTGAAAACCATCCACCTTTTCCACTGATTCATAATAATCGAGACCCTGCCCTTTTACATCAAGAGAAGGCCATTTTGGATTTTTTTGCAGAAAATTAAAGAAATTGTAATCTTTTTGATGAATGTACAGGAAGTTGTTTTCGAGAAAAAAACCCGCACTCATCAGATTAAAATCCAGGAAAAGCTTTGAATTTACAGTGGCTGCCGGGTTGAGTTGGGCTGCATTAATTCCGCCATAATTTGAAGTAGTTAACCCAAATTTCTCCTGTGCCACAGTGAATTGCCGAAAACCTAACAACACAAAAAGAATTAAGCATAAAACCTTTACCAGGGAATTAGCGTAATTCTTCTTCATAAAAACCTGCCCAAATTCTGACAAAACGTTGATTTGTTAAATTAATGCATGAAAGCCCCGATTTTGCCCAAACAAAACATAAATTATCCGGATGCAAAATCATTTCTAATGATAGAAAAAAATAGAATGAAACAACCCAAATTTAAAACATCAGGAATGGCAGATAATGTTTCAAAATATGGCCATCGCATGCAACCAAAACCAAAAAACAATAAACAGCTGAAAAAAACATCAATCACAAACTGCGATAATTATTTTAATCTTGTCAGCCAGAGGGCCGATGCCAATTAAATAACAAATTATTAACACTTTAAATATGAATTTTGATCAGGCAGCTAAATTATGTTTTTTTGAGATGCTTTCCCTTAAAATAAATTTACCGATCGAGCCATCGGAACCAAATTAGCAGCACGAATCTGGAATTTCACTTTTTATAACAACATATTTAACAGATTCAAATAAATAAATCCATACTTTTATCGCCTAAAAAAAAACTCATGGAAGTTACTCGAATTTTTGATCTGCTCGACAGGTATTTGGAAAAATACAACAAAGAAGTTGCCCTTGCCGGCAAAAAGAACGGAGAATGGATAAAATACAGCTCGGATGATTATCTGAAATTTTCTAATTATTTCAGCTATTTCCTGATGGCTCAGGGCTTTAAACCTGGCGACAAGATTGCAACTGTAACCAACAACCGACCCGAATGGAACTTCGCCGATATTGGTATGATGCAGATCGGGATTGTACATATTCCGATCTATCCCACCATCAGCAATGAAGAATACACGCATATTCTTCAACATTCGGATGCAAAAGCCATTATTGTTGCTGATAAATTGCAATATTCCAAACTTGAAGAAGTAATCAAAGCTACCGAAAACATCAGTTTTATTTACACCTTTTCCGAAATTGAGGGTTTTACCAGTTGGGACGAAATGATTGAAATTGGCAAACAAAATGAGGAATTATTCAAAGATGAGGTGGTTAAAATAAAACAGGAAATCAAACCCGACGACATGGCCACCCTGATTTATACTTCCGGAACTACTGGTTCATCAAAGGGGGTAATGCTTTCGCACCGGAATATCGTATCAAATTTTATTGCCACCTCATTTATCCAACCACTCGATCATACCCATAAAGTTTTAAGTTTTCTGCCATTGTGCCACATTTATGAGCGCATGATGAATTACCATTTCCAGTACAAAGGCATCAGTATTTATTATGCCGAAAACATGGGAACAATCACTGCCGACCTGGTTGACATTAAGGCTGACGGCTTCAACACTGTTCCCCGTTTACTCGAAAGGGTTTACGACAAGATTATCTCCAAAGGCAAAGACCTGTCAGGATTAAAGAAGGTAATTTTCTTTTGGGCACTTAACCTGGGATTAAAATATGAGTTGAATGGTGCAAACGGCATTTGGTACGAATTTAAACGAAAAATCGCCGACAAGCTTGTTTTTAGCAAATGGCGGGCAGCACTTGGAGGAAGGGTAAAAATTATAGTTTCCGGAGGTTCGGCGCTTCAACCCCGGCTCGCAAGATTATTCTGGTCGGCCGGTATGCGGGTAATGGAAGGTTACGGACTTACCGAAACATCGCCGGTAATTTCGGTTAACAGCCCCTGGTGGCCAAATGTTAAGTTTGGAACTGTTGGGACACTTATAAATGATGTTGAGGTTAAAATTGCCGAGGACGGCGAAATCCTGATGAAAGGCCCCGGACAGATGCTGGGTTATTATAAAGATGAAGCCTACACAGCGCAGGTTATTGATCAGGATGGCTGGTTTCACACAGGCGACATCGGGTTGTTTGAAGAAGGCAAGTTTCTTAAAATTACCGACCGGAAAAAGGAAATATTCAAATTATCGTCGGGCAAATACATTGCTCCTCAGATGATTGAAAACAGATTTAAAGAATCTATTTTTATCGAACAGCTCATGGTTGTTGGCGAAAACGAAAAGTTTGCCAGCGCCCTCATCTCTCCAAATTTTAACCATCTGCACTTTTGGGCATCAAAACACAAAGTCCATTTCCGCGACAACGAAGAATTGGTAAGGAAACCAGAAGTTAATCAGCGCTTTCAGCGAGAAGTAGATAAAATCAATATCCTGCTCAGCGAACACGAAAGAATAAAACGTTTTAAGTTAGTTTGTGGAGAATGGTCTCCACTTACCGGCGAACTCTCGCCAACACTTAAATTAAAGCGAAGCGTTATTTTTAAAAAATACGATCACCTGCTTAAAGTTATTTACCGGCTCGACAGAAATGGAAATAATGCTTCAAAACAAAAGTAAAAGTTCTTCTTTTAAATTCCATGAATAACCCTGTTCTCGAATTTCTTAAAACCCTGGAGGGAAAAACGCTCGAAGGATCACCAGCACCCATCACCGGCTGGCTGAACGGAAAGTTGGTAAACATTAGTTTAGGAAGAGCGGTTGTTGAGTATGTTGTTCGCCACGAAATGACAAATCCGTTGGGCACCCTTCAAGGCGGAATTTTCACCACCATGATGGACGACACACTTGGGTTGGCCGTTTACAGCCTTTGCAAAAGGAAATTTTACACCACCATAAATTTTTATACCGATTACCTGGGAAGTGCCGTCGAAAACGACAGGATTTTGGTTACCGCAAAAATAATCCGTCATGGCAATACCATTTTAAATGTTGGATTATCTGTCGAAAACCAGGATAAAAAACTATTGGCCAAAGGAAACTCAAATCTTGTAGCTAAAGATATCGAAGGGTTTGTTTTGCCGTCGTTTAAAGGCTTCGAGGGAAATTGGTAAACCTCAAATCTGTTTTACATCTGAAATAATAACCAAAGACCAAAACGAAACTTCAAGAGTTGGTCGAATAGTTTTTCTTCGTTACTGCCTGCCCGGTTTCTATCCTTTTTTGAGGGGCGTTAATAAATATTCCAGTCCGTTTAGTTTTATTTCGTACATCGTGCTGAGGAGCATGCCCAGATTGCCTTTCGGGAAACCGTTGCGATGGTACCAAACCAGGTAAAATTCGGGAAGATTACAAATAAATGTGCCTTTGTATTTGCCGAAAGGCATTTTTTCGGTGACGAGTTTTTTAAGAATTTCGCTGTCCATTATTTGATGATTTCAGGTGGTTTACGGTCTTTTTTCTTTTCCGAAAGTCGTCGTTTATTCTCCAATCGCCGGTGACGTGATGCCATCGAAGGTTTTGAAGGTTTACGCATTTTTTGCGGCGTTAAGGCGTGTTGTAAAAGCTGGTAAAATTTGACGATGGTATTTTCCTTGTTTTTAAGTTGCGAACGGTCGTCCTGCGAAACAATGATCAGTTCATCCTGGCTGTTGATCCGGTTTTTCAACTTTTCCATCAGCAAAATCTTTTCCTCGTCGCTCAGCAAAACCGAAGCGGGAATATTAAAGCGCAACTCAATTTTTGAGTTGACTTTGTTTACGTTTTGCCCGCCAGGGCCGCTGCTCCGCGATGCAGTAAACACAAATTCAAGCTCAAAAAGCCTTTCCGAAAACTGATTTTGATCTTTTAGTGTCATTTTTGGTT
>CAIYZW010000735.1 GCA_903930725.1 uncultured Bacteroidota bacterium | reverse complement strand
CTTTACAACACGCGGTACTCAAAACGAAAAGGGAACCGGACTCGGGTTATTGCTTTGTAAAGAATTTATCGAAAAGCATGGTGGAAAAATCACCCTTAAAAGCGAATTGGGAACGGGAAGCACATTCACATTTAAACTTCCAATACACCGGGATTTATAGCACAGGAACCGGAAATATCAATACTAAAATACTGATCATTTGGGTACTCCCGAAATTGGGTTTCGATCCTGATTTACTTGATTTTCCGGTACTCAAAGATGTATTTAAAGGGAAGGTTGTCCCAATAATCAATCATCCTGAACCCATAACCACTGTCGAAGAGTTGTTCGGTGATATCACCTCTGAAATCTTCAACCGAAATTTTTACCTCACATTCTTTAGTTTTAGGGTCAACAAAAATATCGCTTGCCGAAGCAAAGAGATTTTTTAAAGATTGGGTCACCAACTGAATTTCATTTTCCATCTGAGTTTTTATTAAATCTGACTGCAAAACTACTTCCAAAGCACCAGATAAGAATAAAAAAAAGAATAAATATTCGTTAAAATTAAGTATTAAATTGTAAAAATTTGATTTATAAATAAATAGGCAAATCAACAGTTTTGGATTAAACCATTCAAGGCCTTTTTCAGCCAATCGAAAGATCAGGATCCCATTTGATTTTTGTAGGCATAGCCCCTTTATTAATGCCATCAACAAAAGTTTCGATGCACTCTTTGAGGTCTTCGTGATAACCACCTTCGAGTACCCCAAAAATGTTTTTAAAAGCTTTACTAAGCTGATAACCACATTCGTAAAATGCGTGTAATGAAAAATTCAGATTGAGCAGGCGATCTTTCCGATAACCATCAAAACCGGCAGAAACAGCGACAACATCTGGCTGAAATTTAATTCCGGCACTAATGGCTTTGTTCACTGCCTGTAAAAATTCTTTTTCGCCACTATTTTCGGGAATCGGGATATTTAAGGTGTATCCGATCCCCTCCCCTGCCCCAAATTCGAGGAATGTGCCGGTGTATGGATATGAATTTTGCTGGTGGATTGAGCAATAAAAAACTTGTTTACTCTGGTAAAAAATCCATTGGGTACCATCGCCATGGTGGCCGTCAATATCCAAAATGAACACCTTTTTTCCTTCACTTGCTAACTTTTGGGAGGCAATGGCCACATTATTAAAAAGGCAAAATCCTGAGGCTTTATCACGTGAGGCATGATGGCCTGGAGGGCGGATTACAGCGAAATCCATTTGTTCGGCAGCTTTAAGCGATATACCAACAGCCACACAGGCTGCATTGAAACTTGCCGGCGAAAGTTTGGCTTCGGCAATACTTTCGCAGTTTAAACATGAATTTTTGATATTTTCGATGTATTCAGGCGAATGAACCAGCGAAAGAAATGGTTCACCATCACCCTCACTATCCGAAAATGATTTGAAAGCATCGAGTCTGTAGTCGCCTTCGTAGATGCTGCCCAGGTTATGGTCGAGAAAAGTTTTGTTAAAAAGAATTTTCATTGGCTGACAGTTTGTTGCGAAAGTATGAATATTATCTTAAAAAAACGAACCTGAAAAAATTTATCTGAAACCTCATAAATTTATTAGGGAAATCCTAAAAATCAGATTTATTCATTTTCCAGTATTTTAACAGTTAGCTTCACGGCTTCCTCAGGTGCTGTAGGTTTAATGCCAAACCTTTTTTCGAATTTGGAGCTGTCGAACAAATAATCACGATCGTACTGATAGGCCATTTCGATAAACTCTTTGAGAATCGGGATAAAAATCCCCAAAATACCAAGCATCCAAACCGGCATTACACTTATTTTGTTCTTAGCTTTCATTTCTTTGGCAAACAACTCAACCCAGTTTCGGCCGGTAAGTGGCGATTTATCCGACGGCAGGTGCCACGTTTGACCAAAAGCATCGGGTGTGTTGCCCAAAAGCGCTGTTGCAAAAGCAGCATCCGGTGTAAAAGTGAAGTTGTGAATTTTATTCGCATCAGCAAGCCAACTGGCCGTTTTTCCTTTTTTAAAATTCTTAAAAACCATTTCGTTAAAAAGCGAGTTTTTCGAACCGATGAAATCAGCGGCTCTGGCAATCAGGGCTTCGATCTGGCCACTTTTCATTTCTCTTAAAAGCATTTCCAGAATCTGCGCCCGAATTTGCCCCTTTTTGCTTGGTGGGTTAATGGGTGTTTCTTCGGTCATACCATGCAAATAATTAGGGTTGTACATGTAAATATTGTCGAAGAAAACCAATTTTGCCTGATGCTTTTTACAGGCATCAATCACGTTGCGCATCACTTTTGGCCAGGTTTCCTGCCAAACTTTCAGTTTGTACTCAAATCCAACGGTAAGATACACAATTTCAGAACCTTCGACAGCTTTATTAACTTCCGTAGAATCGCTAAGATTGGCAGCAAAAAGTTCGTCATTTGGGTTTACTTTTTTTGGATTACGGCTCACCAGTCGGATATTGCTGGTATATTTTGTTAATTCTTTTGCAAGCAAGGTTCCGATGCCACCACCCGAACCAAGAATTGTCTGCATTTTTGTTTCCATGTTGTGAAAATTTTTATATTGATAATTTTGTGATTTTCAGCAAATTCATTTTATAAAATTACTAATCTTTTCTTTTTATCATTTCCAAAAACTCGCCCTTAATAAACTTAAAATCGTTTCCCGAAAGCAGAAATTCTTTTGGTGCAGCTTTCGTAATCTTCACAAAAACAATAAGTTGGTAGCCTGCCGAAAAGAAATACGAAACTGATGCCGTGATTCCTGCTCCTAAAATGCCATATTGTGGAATCAGTGTAAAACCAAAAATCAGCGTCAGCGCAAGCCCAATTCCCGACGAAATGGTGTTGTGATAGTGCCGGCCTGTTCCCGAAAAGAAATGGCTTAGAATCATCGAAACCGACATGGCCAGAATACCAGGCGATAAACTTAAAATGATGCGGTTTAATCCCGAAAAATCCTTCATAAATACAAATACAAAAAATGAATCGGGGATTAGTAAAAGTATGGCAAGAAGGAACGATGTGATAAGGAAAACGAATTTTAAAAAACGCAAGGTCAGCATTTTGGCGTAAGTGGCGTCAGTCGAATTCGAAATTCGCGAATACTGAACCATCGCCACACTTTTCCCGATAAGCCACAACCCTTCGGAAACCTGCGTTCCGATCGAAAAAACGCCAAGGCTTGTCTTGCCTAAAAAACGATCAATAATGTAATAGCTAAGACGGTAATTGAGCAGTTGCAGCAAATTTGCCAGTTGAACATAAGTTCCGTATTTAAAGATTTGAATAATAGCTTCATCAAAATGCTCAAAACCGTTGAAATTTACATATTTACGGATTAATAACGTCGAAATGATAAAGGTAGAAAAGTACGATAAATAGAGCGCATAAATGTATGAAATCACTTCGACCTGTTTTAAGAAGAAGAAAAACCAGGAGAGCGAACCAATCAACACAACTACCTGAAAAACAGAAATAAAGTTGAATTGCCTGATTTTTTCTTTTCCAAGTAAAACATTAAGATTGGTTGAAGCCAACGATTGGAGCAAACTCAGGAAAAGCACGTGGTGCGTGTAAGCAGGCGGAATAAGATGGAAAAATGAAAGGGCGTAAGCGCCGATGATTGCTGATAAAAAAGACCAGAAATAGGCCGGAACAATGATTGTAAAAAGTTCGAAACGAGGTATGAGGTAAACCAGCGCACCACCGCCCACCACGTTGCTGATGAGCAAAATAATGGTTATTCCAAGAACCAGAATCACGATTTCGCCCAGGCCTACAGCCCCTAAATTGCGCGCATTAATCACAACTACTGCAAACGTAATTATGGTGATGATGAGCCTTGCTCCTGCCGTTCCGAGTATTTTTTTAAGCAATCTGAACTATTTTTTATGAACTTGAATTTCGGTGTTTTATGATTTGTAAACCTTTCCTTGTAATTTTTAAAAACCAGGAAATCGTCCAAACTTTCTGGAAATCATAAATTTAAAATTATCAAAGTTAAATTTGAATCGTTTTCCATCAATAAGTGTAAAATTTCCGACAGCAGCCAGGGTATGCAAACCCTGATTGTATTTTGATTTTTCCGGAGGTTCCAGAAAACCGATTGCCTCTTCTTTAAATTCAAAGGGATTTAAGACCATAATTTTATTCAAAACAACTCTCCCACCATAAGTTTTGGAGCAATCCTGCGCTGGACGGACAAAATTTTTGCCGTCAAAAAATGGCGTTCCGGCAGGCCGTGATGAGCGAATATCGGTTTTTACCGGGTTGTTGTTGTGCGGAATAAATGGCTTGCTGAGGTTGTCAGTGTAAAAAGCAAATAATTTGGTATTGGATTGCGCCTGATGTGTGGCAAAGAGCCACCACAAACCATCAAATTTAAAAACGGTTGGGTCGGCGGCCAGAAAGCCCTCAAGCAAAGTTCTCTCAAAACAGAAATTTCCAGATGCCTCGTCGCGTTTGTAAAGCCTTACCTGATTGATGGCTGCCGTTTCGGGAATGCAGAAAATCTGGCCGTTCTCTTCCAAAATAAAAGGGTACGAAAGGTGAAATTCCTCCGAAATTGCGGGCTTAATCCGGCCAAATTTTCCATCCACAAATTCGACCTTTGAAATAATACCTTTCCTTATTTTGTAATCGTAATTCTCGAAAACGATGTTTAAATTTCCATCCACCAAAAATCCAAATGGGTCGGCGTAATAGAGGCCTTTTGGCGGGTTTGGAAGCCATGAAACATCAGCGAAAGCCTGATTTTTAACTACTTCATGTATTGGTTTATTAAAGATTCCTACATTCCAATCTTCGGGATGATAAACTTCGTTGTGATGAAAAAGCAGCTTGTTATAGATAATTTTGGATATAAACCGAAGCATCGCAAAATTGGAGGGAGCCTTAAAAACAGGGGCTTTTGTTAAGCTTTGCTTATCGTCAAAATAAGATGATTTGCCATTTAAAATGTCACGGCAAACCTGTAAAGGAAAGTTTGCAGTTTCAAAATAAAGGTTATCTATTTGTGCTGAATATGAATGATTTATAGTACTAAAGAAAGCTTTTTTCAGGATAATTCCACCATCCAGTTTATTGGTTAAACGCTGCAAAATTGCCCCTGTTACTGGGTCATTTTTAACGATTTCCCAGAATCCGGGCGGGCCACCGCGGTATTTTTGCTCATCATCGTGATGAAACGACCAAACCCCATATTTGGCGGCTTCAAGAATTTTTCCGCGGATAATGTTAAAGCCAAATCGTAAGATAAAACTCAGTTGCCGTTTTTCGATTTGGGCAACGTCCTCCTCCGAAGAGTACTCCGAAAATCTGACCTTGCTTGTTTTGCAGCGGATAATTCCGACTTTGGAAAGTTCTTCGCTCAAATCAACCGGTTTCTTAGCCAAAGGATTGAAAAACAGACGTTGATAAAAATGATAAAGGCCGGTTTTGCCAAGATAATTCCCAACTTTTCGAAAAAAAGAATTTTTTGGTTTTTCGTTATCATCAATAATTAATAAACTGATAACCATGCCATTATCTAAAAGTTGACGGATACACTCAGCTTGCCATGCCTGCAAAACAAAGCCGTTGCACATCACCCCAAAAGTGATTTTGTTTGTAGCCTCACTCCTGTTTTCAATCGAAGATTTCGTCATAAACGGCCAAAATTTTGTTGCCAACTGCCTCACGGCCAAATTTTTCGCG
>CAIYZW010000734.1 GCA_903930725.1 uncultured Bacteroidota bacterium | reverse complement strand
CCCTTTGTGTGGTTGGCTATCACGATTCGATTTGCTGGGATTACAATAACGACGGCCAATATACCAATGACGAGGATATTAACAACGATGGAATAGTCGATTTCAGAGATTGGGAAATCGGGGGAGTAAAACTTGCCAATAGTTACTATCCGTTCAGTTGGGGAAATAATGGTTTTGCCTATCTAACCTACAATGCGCTTTGCCGCTCGCTGGCGCAGGGGGGCGTCTGGAACCAATGTGTTTCGGTGATGCAGGCAAAAGAAAATACCGATCCTCAGCTTACTTTTAAAATTACCTTAACGCACAATTCCAGAAATAAAATCAAAGTAATGGCAGGCGTCTCCTCAGAGCAAAATGCTACTGAACCGACTTTTGTTATGGATTTTCCAATCTTAAACTACCAGGGTGGAGATTTGTACATGCAGGGTGGAGGATCAGTATCCGACAAAACCCTTGAATTTGGTTTAGATGTTACCGCTTTGCTGGCTCATATTGAAGTTGGACAACCTGCAACATTTTTCCTGATGGTTGATGAAGACGACAGCGGCAATTCGGCAACCGGTTCGGTTAATTCATGGTCGGTGATGGATTATACCGGCGATTTGATCGAAACGCCCTGTTTGCAGACCAATGTTCCGCTGGTTGAAAACGGACTGACAACACTTTCGGTTGGAACTTCGGTAGCTTTTACCCTTCCGCAGGTGACAACCGAAGAACTTCCGATGGCAATAATTGATGAGCCTTACGAAAACCAAATGTATGGCGCTGAGGGCACCGAGCCTTATCGCTGGTATTTGATGCAGCATTATAACAGCAATAACTCAACTGCAGTTGTCCCGCTGATAACCGCTCAAACCTTAACGCCTTCAAGCATCACCTCCGGCTATGCTTCAAAGGAAATTGATTTTGACTTTCCTTTTTACGATAAAACTTATAACGAAATTTTCATCCACACCGACGGCTACCTGATGTTTGAAGCAAACGAGTTTCCATGGACTTTTGTGGTTGACGAATTCAATGTTTTCAGAAACCTGCGTTGCATTTCGCCCTATATGAGTAAACCACTTGGCACTTCAGGTGGAGGTGGCATGTGGTACGAAGGTAATGCCGAAAAAGCTACTTTCCGTTGGAAAGCCATCGAATACAGTTCCAACAATGAACTCAACTTTGCTGTTACCATCTTCCCATCCGGGAAAATAGAATTTTATTACGGTGATGTAACAGCTTCGGCCTGGAATAAATGGTATGCCGGCATTTCGGAGGGAAATTCGTTTAATTACGATTTGCTCGATATTTCAAATACCTACAACATCCAGCCCAACACAAAAACTACTTTCGAGCCTGATTATAGTTTTACCGAAATGCAGCTTTCCCGTGACGGATTATTTTATGGAACACCCACTGTGCCTTATGAAGAACTAAATGTCGAATTCGCCATCAAAGATGCCAACGGGATGAGAAATACAAAATCCCTTGTTTTCAGCACGGGTGTTAATGATATTGTTATCAAAAGTGTAACGGTTGTGGCTGGTGATGATAACAGTATCGAATATGGCGAAAATGCAAGTTTAACCTTAGAACTCGAAAATACTACCGATCAGGTAATTAATGCGCAAGACATGGTAATACTTTCGCAGGATCAATACAT
>CAIYZW010000733.1 GCA_903930725.1 uncultured Bacteroidota bacterium | reverse complement strand
TTACGGTTATCCTGCCCCGATTGCTGGCTGAATGACTCGAAAATACGCTGCTGGTCATCATTGTGAATTCCAATTCCACTGTCAATAACAGCTATTTCGAAGTTAATAAAACCATTTTTATCACCCAGGAGCCTGATTTCGATTTTTACAAAGCCATCGTCAGTAAACTTTACTGCATTTCCAACCAGATTGAGCAAAATCTGGCGCAGGCGTACCTCGTCAATTACAATGGTTTGTGGCAGACGTTCATCAATTTCGATCAAAAAGCCGAGGTTCTTCTCGTGGGTTTTATGATGGAAAAGATGTTTTATTTCATTTACAATCACACGTAAATCAACGGGCTCAGGCGAAATTTCCATACGTCCGGCTTCAATTTTCGACAGGTCGAGAATGTCGTTGATAAGTGAGAGAAGCATTTTCCCACTTTCTAAAATCGTTTTCAGGTTGCTTTTTTGTTTTGGGTTATCCGTGGTATTAAGCATCACCTCGCTAAAGCCGAGTATGGAGTTCATGGGCGTGCGTATTTCGTGGCTCATGTTTGCCAAAAATTCTGATTTAGCTTTGTTGGCAGATTCTGCAAGGTTCTTGGCTTTGATGAGTTCTTCTTTTTTCTTGTGAATTGACAAAGCACCACCAACAGCATTGGCGAAATTTGCAAACAAGGCATCTTCAAAATCCTGCCATTGCCTTATTCCTTTGCAGTCGGTAAAGCCGATAATACTGTGGAGGTGATCTTCGGCATAAACAGGAATATTTATAAATGCTTTGCAACTCAACAGGTTCATAAAAGGCATGAATGATTCTTGAAAATCGGGCTCATTTTTCTTTACTAATTTATTCATCTTCAAATCGGCAGAAATAGACAGAAAAGCTTTGCTTTCGAGACCTGCGTTTACTTCCGGGACTAAAGCCAGAATTGGTTTTACGAGCGACTTATCCCACCATTCATATTTTAATTTAAAAATTTCGTTCTTCTCGTTTTGCCTGTACTCCAAAAGGTAAGCCCGATGGTAGCCGAGAGCTTTAGCAGTGATTTCCAGGAAATTATACATCGAACTGTCGAAATCAGGGTCGGTGAGCAAAACTTCGGATGCCTGGTTTGCCGTTCGTAACAAAGCATCGGTTGATTCGAGTCGTTTCTGGGCAATTTTCATTTGCCGGATAATTATCGAAAATAGCGAAATGACGCTGCCAATAACCACCAAAAAATAGATAAAAATGGCAATATTCGACTCATTCTGGCTCTTCCACAACGTATCGGTGTTCACCGAGAAAACGATACCTGTTTTTTTCCCAAGAATATTAACCGGATAAAAAACCGAGTAGGCGTTGATATTGCTGATTGATTTAATGGTGTGCTGCAGCGAAGTAGTAAGGTTTTCTTTAAGCTTTGCACGAAACTCGTCAACCGCATCGGTTGCAAAATCGCCGGGATTGGACTGCTCGCTTGATTTGTGTAATAGAACATTACCTGTGGAATCAATAGCCCAGTACCAGGAGTTTTTACCTATGTAGAATTTTTCGAAATTATAGGATAAAAAGTCAGGTATTTTAAGATCAAAACTAATGTTTGCCACCAATTCGCCCAAAGTATTTCTAATTGGCTGAATGTAAGTGGGTTTGCCATTAGCTTCGATAAATTGTGGCTGGCTGATTAAAACTGCATTTTGAGGGAAGGTTTGAGGTGGAGAAACTCTGAAATAGGTGTCGTCGCGCTCGAAACTTCGATAAATAGTATTGTTGTAGATAGTGATTTTTGAAAGTAATACCTGGTTGCGCGAATAAAATTGCCTGATCCTTTTAATTTCACCATCAACAAATCTGGTGCGGATTTCAGGGGATAATTTATCGGGTTCGGAATTAAAGAAATGTTGTAGCTCTCGGTTGGCAAACTCAAATTTTGCTGATTCTTCGAAATCGCTGCTTGCATCTTCGATACTTTTGCCGCAAAGAATTATCTGTTTATTAATGAATTCGGCGGTTTCCTTACGTTGCTGGCTGGTAATATAAATATATTGCCTTACCGACAAAGCGATAAAAACAAGCACCAGCACTATGAGCAAATAATACCTCTTTTTCATGTGTTAATGGTTTATTTTTATGGTCATCAGCCCAAATGCTGAGATATGATTTGAGAGATTATCATCAAAATTATTATTGTTTTCAACGTAGGA
>CAIYZW010000732.1 GCA_903930725.1 uncultured Bacteroidota bacterium | reverse complement strand
TGATTGGGTTTGCCGGATCGGAATTATCAAAAACATGAATGCCTTTAAACTTTTCGTTCACAAACAAGTACTGGTCTTTAATGTAGATTTTTCCCATTGTCCCGATTGCAGAAGGTGCCGATACTGCAACCGAAGTCCGGAGTTCGTCGTACGACATGTACACCGGGACATTGGCCATGTAAGTCCTTGTTTCGGTGAAGGTATCCTTGCACGACGACATTATTGCGCTGATTCCGATGAGCGCAAACACGAAAATTTTATGTATCGTTTTCATAACTAAGCTTTTTACCGGTTGTTAAAATTTAATTCCTACACTTAATGCAATCCTGTTGAATTTCTCTGTACGATCGCTTTTGATAATATGATTGGGATTGCCATCGTAATAAGGGTTGTACTCTGAAGTAATTTTGGTTTGCAGGTAGCGATAACCAATCGAGAAAGTGATAGCGGTATTGGCCGAAATATCTTTACTAAGCCCTGCCCCGATGCCTGCCAGAAATCCACCATGGTTATCCTGGTTTTGACCGTAATAGTAGTAATAATCGTTCTGGTTGTTGTCAATCGAAAAAGCATAGCCTGCCTGCCCATAAACAAATGGCGACAAACTTCCGGGCAAAATCTTATATTGTACATTTGCGAAAACCGGTAATTTGGCTCCATTGAACCATTCGACACCAGTACCAATTCCTGCCGACAGCCTGAAAGGAAATTTGTAGGCTATGGCTGTGGTAATTCCCATTGATTGATCGGCACCGCCAAACATTTGAATTTGAGGGAATATCTCAATTTTTGAAGATTGTCCGGGGTTTTCGGGTTGGGTTTTTGTTTCGGAGGTTCCTTCACGCATCACTATTTTCTGGATTTCATTTTCGGGGATAACCAGCACATTGTTGCCCACAATTTCGATTTTAACACCTTTGCCCGGGGTGCTTTCGAGTACTTTGCCGCGCAAAACGCTGCCATTATTCAGATAAAGCGCATCGAACTCATTTTGCTGGGCGAAAATCAGTATTGGAAGCGCAAGAAGTAGTGCCAGTAACAGAAACGAAGTAGTTTTCATCATCAGGAAAATTTAAAATTTATAAAAAACTGAGCGCTGGAATTTTTCAAAATCTGTGCCAGAAAAGTGGTTTTTATATTTTAAAAAACCAATAGTGACCAACTAAATTGTATAACCACGAGGAATATTTAATGCTTTTGTATCTCATTATAATACAATAATTTAACGCATGCAGCGAATGACAAAAATCTGAAGTTATTCAGGAAGGGTTGAAGAAACCAATTTGAGTTCTGCAATGTAGTTTTTGAGAAAATTGGCGATGGACGCAGTGTAATCAACAATCTTAACACGGGTGAGGATGTTGAAGCCATGTTGATCCACCAGGCTGCCGATGAAGGAATTGAGGAAGGATGTACTCACAGCGTTGATGCCGGAAAAAGAAACAACCACAGTGTAACCATCGGCCAACAAGTTGTTGACGACTGTGTAAACCTTTACGCCATCGGCATTCGACAGCGCGGTGTGGGAAAAATCGGTTATTGT
>CAIYZW010000731.1 GCA_903930725.1 uncultured Bacteroidota bacterium | reverse complement strand
TTGATCAATGAAAAAACAAGTAAGCAACAAAAACAGCTGCGATAACTCCCGCTAAATCGGCAATTAACCCACAAGTTAAAGCGTAACGGGTTTTCTTTATCCCAACCGAACCAAAATAAACTGCCAGTATATAAAAGGTGGTATCCGTGGCACCTTGAAACACGCACGCAAGGCGGCCTGCAAATGAATCGGCACCAAAAGTATTCATCGTATCAACCATCATCCCGCGGGCACCGGAGCCACTAAGCGGTTTCATAAAAGCTGTTGGCAACGCTGGCACAAAATCGGTATTGACCCCAAGCCATGAAAAGCCCTGTCCAATGCTGTTTATCAGAAAATCCATGGCACCTGAAGCCCGGAATACGCCGATGGCAACCAAAATTGCGATTAAATATGGAATGATTTTGATGGAGATGCCAAAACCTTCTTTAGCTCCATCAATAAACGATTCGTAAACATTTATTTTACGGTACAAAGCCAGGCTGATAAAAGAAATGATGATTGTAAAAATGATGAGGTTTCCGGCTACCGACGAAATGGTGTTGATTTGCCCTGCCGAAATAATCGAAAAATACCAGATGATCGAACCAATCAAAAGCGAGAAGCCACCAAGATAGGCTAAAACTACACGGTTGAATAAATTGATTTTCTGATAAATTGAAACCGAAATTATACCGGCCATCGTCGAAAAAAATGTAGCTAACAAAATCGGGATAAAAATATCGGAAGGATCGGCCGCACCCAGCTGCGTTCGGTAAACCATGATGCTGACCGGAATCAGCGTAAGCCCCGAAGCATTCAGAACCAAAAACATAATCATCGAATTGGTGGCTGTGTCTTTGTTGCTGTTCAGCTCCTGCAGTTGATTCATGGCTTTGAGGCCGAGCGGCGTAGCGGCATTATCCAGGCCGAGCATGTTGGCGGCAAGGTTCATTAAAATGGAGCCGGTTGCGGGATGATCTTTCGGGATATCAGGAAAAAACTTCCTGAACAAAGGCCCGACGGCTTTCGACATTATCCCGACAACGCCTCCGTTTTCGCCGACTTTCATTAAGCCGAGCCACAAAGTCATCACGCCAGTGAGGCCAAGCGAAAGCTCAAATCCAAGTTTGGCCATCTCAAAAGTGCTGCCCATCATATCAGGAAAAACAGTCGTATCGCCAAAAAAAATGAGTTTTAGGATGCCAACTACGAAAGCAATCAGAAAAAAAGCTACCCAGATGTAGTTAAGAACCATACAGTTAAGTCAGTTTTGAAATTACAGGCTTTAAAGATCAGTGAGGTTTATTTAAATTATTGGAATCAACCTGTTCACAGAAAGATCCTTTGGCAATCCATAAAATTTTCAGTTCGCTTACAAAACACCCCGATTTTACCCAGGGATCGTATTTTAATAGCTTGCTCATGTTTTCTTCGACAGTTTTTTCGATAATTAAAAAACCACCGGCATCAGCACCAAAATCGCCTTCGGCAATGTATTTTACTGGGAAACCAGTCTCCTTGAGGAATCGTAAATGTCGTTTAGCAAGCTTTTCGGGTTTATCCTTTTCTTCTAAAGCAATCATTTCCTTGACAGGTTTGTACAAAATAAACTGGTATTCCACCATTTCATATTTACCTTTTACCGGACAAACCGAACC
>CAIYZW010000730.1 GCA_903930725.1 uncultured Bacteroidota bacterium | reverse complement strand
TTTGGAAGATAGGTGTCGAGCGAGTGATGCGGAAAACCTGCCAACTCGATGTACTGAGCCGAGCCATTGGCCCGCCTTGTTAAAACGATTCCCAGGATTTTTGAAGCTTTGATGGCGTCTTCACCAAAAGTTTCGTAAAAATCGCCCACTCTGAAAAGCAAAAGTGCATCAGGATATCGTGCCTTGATGGCGTTGTATTGCTTCATTAGTGGCGTTTCGGCCACGCTTACAGGTGTTTTGTCAGTCAATTGAAATTAAAATTTAAGCAAAAATAAAACTTTAATTCTACCAAGCACCGTGAAGTTTTCAAAACACACAAATTCAGAATGTTTTTACAGGATGGATGAGCCTGGACTTTTAGTTTATTTTTGCAGCCGTTTAATTCTGAAAAGTTAATTAATGAGGAAGCTTCAAAATAGCGAATTAAACCGGTTAACACCGGAAGAATTTAAGGAAACCGAGAAAATTCCGTGCACTGTTGTTCTCGATAATGTGCGAAGCCTCAATAATATAGGCTCGGTTTTTCGTACCTGCGATGCATTTTTGGTCGAAGAAATTTATTTGTGCGGAATTACGGCCACCCCACCGCATCGCGATATTCACAAAACAGCGCTTGGGGCCACCGAAACCGTTAAATGGCAATATTTCGACGAAACTCACACAGCAGTTTTAAATCTGAAAAGTCAAGGTTATAAAATAATTGCGGTCGAGCAAGTTGACGAAAGCATAAACTTAATTGATCTGGAAATAGATCACAACCAAAAGACAGCCCTTGTTTTCGGTCACGAAATTAACGGTGTCGGCGAAAATATTGTCAAAATTGCCGATGCCTGTGTCGAAATTCCTCAACATGGCACGAAACACTCGTTAAATATTTCGGTTTGTGCCGGAATAGTGATTTGGGAAGTTTTTAAGAAGTATTTAAAGTGCTGAAAATGTTGAAGTTTCATGCATGGAAATTGCCTGATAAAAAAATTATTATTTGTTAAGAAAACCTTTCATTTAAAAGGATTGTTTTATATTTGTCAACTGAAATTTATTTAAAAACTTAATAAGATAAACAAAATGAATCGAAGAGCTACAATTCTCAATTTAGCAGTATTAACCGTTTTTGCTATTTCTCTTGCAGGTTGCAATGGATTAAAAAAGATGGCAAAGAACTATAATACAGTGACATACCAGGTAACTCCTGAAGTATTGGAAACCATCGGCGGAATAGTTAAAGTAACCGTAAACGGTGAAATTCCACCGAAATATTTCAATAAAAAGGCCGCTGTTTATTTTGCACCCGAACTTGTTTATGCCAATGGTACAACCCCAATGAAGCCGATAATTCTTAAAGGTGAAAAAGTAAAAGGTGAAGGAACCACGGTTAACTACAAAAATGGTGGAAAATTTACTTTTACTGAAGAATTCAGTTATAAACCCGACATGAATGCATCTGAGCTTAAAGTTTCTCCTGTTGCTTTTAAATCAACAAAGGAAATGCCTGCAGGCATGAAACTTGAAGACGCAAAAGGAATGAAAAAATCAATCACCTTGGGCGAGACCAAACTTGCTGATGGTGTTATCTATACCTCCACCCGCGTTGAAATCGAAAACGAACTTCGTCAGGTAATCGAAATTGGAGACGATGTTGCACAGAAAGACGCTCAGGGTAACATTAATTATAATGCATACAAAGCTAAAGGTGATGAGGTTAGCATGTTGTTTCTTGCTCCTCACGGATACGAAAAAGTAACTTTGGCAAACCAGAAAGCATCTGTTTATTTTGCTAAAAACCTTTTTGCCTATAATGAGAGCCTGAAATTTAACAAACAGGAAGATATGACCGGACAATTTAAAAAATTGAATGATTTTGTTCGTCAGGGCTGGGTGATTAAGGATGTTGTTATTGATGGCTGGGCATCACCCGAAGGTGAAGAAACCTATAACAGCGGCCTTTCAGAAAACAGAGCAAAAACCGTTTCCGGTATTCTTACTAAAGATTTGGCAAAGTTGCTTAAAGAAAAAGACAGCAAAGTTGCTTATAAGGATATTAAAACCGACATCGCCATCACAACTGTTGGTCATGGCCCGGACTGGAACAGTTTCCCCGGCATGGTCGAAAAATCCTCTGTTAAAGATAAAGGACCAATCCTTAACGTTCTTAAATCATCAGATCCTTTAAAAAGGGAACAGGAAATCAGAAATATGATTTTGATCTATCCTGAACTCGAAGAAACAATTCTTCCTCCATTACGCCGTGCAACGATCTCTATCACCTGTTTTGAACCTAAAAAGACGGATCAGGAAATTTCAAGGCTTGCTACATCCGACCCTTCACAACTCACCGAAGCCGAATTGCTCTACGCAGGAACACTTACCGAAGATCTGAATACCCAATATAAAATTTACAAAGCTGCTGCAGCTAATTACCCAAATGGTTGGAAAGGCCAGAACAATGCTGGTTATGTTGCCATGAAATTAGGTAAAGCCGACGAAGCCAAAGGTTATTTCCAGAAAGCTGAAAGTTTGGATAAAAATAACGGAATGGTTGCCAATAACTTAGGTGTTGCTTATGCTTTAAAAGGAAGTTACACCGAGGCCGAAACCTATCTCGTTAAAGCCAATAAAATGGGAGTTCAGAATAATTACAACCTTGGTTTGATTGATCTTACCAAAGGTGATTTTAAAGGAGCGCTCGCAAAATTTGGAACCACCAAATGTAACTACAATGTCGCTTTAGCTCAGGTAATTACAGGCAATAATTCGGCTGCTGCATCAAACCTCGAATGTGCCAGAAAAAATGGTGCAACCTATTATTTACATGCTATCGTTGGTGCACGCACAAACAATGAAGTTTTGATGATGACCAATCTTAAAAAGGCGATCAAGGCCAACGGTAAATACCGTGCTCAGGCTGCCGAAGACAGAGAATTTATTAAATATTTCGGAAATGCTGAATTCCAAAGCATTGTGAAATAATCTGATTAATGAACAAAAAAAAGTCCCGATCATTCGGGACTTTTTTTTTGGAATAAACTGTGATAAAATAAATCTTTGACTTCGGAATTACTGACCGCACTATTGTTTTTCGGATTCTTACAAAACTTCCCTCAAATGTAATAGTCGAAAAATAACGTACACTTCCTCAGAATAAAATAAGGATTTGAAACTGGTGGTAACTTTCTTTTCTACTATGGTTAAAAACCTTAATTTCATGTTCTTAACCTTCGTAGAAAGGTTACTCATTTCCTTTTAACCTTATTACCTTATTACCAAACTTTGATTTCACGACACTTTTATCTGCAAGAAATCAGGAAATCTGAGCTTAGAAATTTCTATCTGACAATCTTATTACAAAAACTTTGATAGGTTTATTCAATAACCTTAACCTGCGCTTTAAGCCTTATATCACGCGATGAACTGCCTATCAGAATTTCAAAATCACCGGGTTCGACGATCCATTTTTTAGTTGCAACATCATAAAAACTAAAGGCATCTTTATTGATTTTCATCGTGATTTCCTTTGCTTCGCCAGCTTTAAGGTAGGTTTTATTAAAGCTTTTAAGCTCTTTAACCGGCCGTGGAACGCTTGATTCGGGGTCGCTCACATAAAGTTGCGAAATCTCGGCACCATCGCGGGTTCCGTCATTTTTTACTGTAAAAGTCACCGTCAAACCATCTTCGGCATTAATTTGTTCGTTGCTTAATTTCAGATTTTGGTAGCTAAAAGTGGTGTATGAAAGGCCAAATCCAAATGGAAATTGTGGCCCGATGTTGTTTTTATCGAAATGACGGTAGCCCACAAAAATCCCTTCGGAATAGGTTACCCGCTTATCTTTATCATCATCAAAATAACTCGAAAAAGTGGCATTATCTTCCCAGCGTTTTTCGAACGACACTGGTAATTTCCCTGAAGGATTTACATCACCAAACAAAATTTCGGCAACTGCAACTGCGCCTTCCTGCCCCGGATACCAGGTGTGAAGCAATGCTTTGGTTTGCGCTAGCCAGCCCTGCATTTCGACGTTACCACCACTTGATAATAAAACAATGACGTTTGTATTGGCTTTTAAAATCAGATTGATGAGCAATTCCTGCTCTTCCGGCAGGTTAAAAGGCCGGTCGAAACCTTCCGATTCTGTTTTATAATCAAATCCAACGCAAAGCACGATGAGGTCACTTTTTGCGGCAAGTGCAACAGCGCGTTCGACGGCATCATTTTTATTGGTTTTCGAAAGCTCATAACCAAGGCGAATGGCTGCACCACCGCCACCCTGGTAATATTCCAGAGCAATTTCGTTGGCGTTACCTTTTTGTAAATCAACAGCAACGGTTTTAAACATTTCAGGCTGGTCGTACCACTGATCAATAACTAATTTTTGATTTACCCAAAGCCTGTACCCATCATCACCAGAAACGGTAAAATCATAAGTACCTGTTTTTTCGACTTTCATTAAGCCTGTCCATCTGGCCGAAACATTTTCGAAGCCAAGGCCTGCCGGCACATCACCTGGTTTATCAAAATTGACCAAAACGTCCGTCCGGGTTGTAAAAGGAGTGCCTTCCAAATCTTTATTCTGAAAATATTCACCCTTTAAACCTGCAATTTTTTCGTTTCCCTCGATGTAATAAAACCTACTGTTTTTGTAGAGCGCAGGTTCGATAAAGCGGGGTAATTTTGTTCCTCTTTCAAAACTTACAGAAATTTTGTCGCCTGCAAGTTTTTTAATGGCTTCATAAAAAGATGTTTGCTGATAAGCCGTCACAAATGAACTTCCGCCTCCGCCGGTCACTGCCGGATGGCCGTTTGGACCAATTACTGCAATGGTTTTGATGGTTTCCTTTTTTAGCGGAAGAAAATTATCCTGATTCCGGAGAAGTGTCGTGGCGCCTCGAGCCACATCAATCGCAATCTTTCGGGCGCTGGCAGTATCAAAATTATTTCCGGCAAAATAGGCAGTTTGGTCGAACATTCCAAAGCGCTTGTAAATTCTCAGAATCCGGCGGATTTTATCGTCAATCATTTCTTCGGTCAGCTTGCCGTCTTTAATTGCCGGAAGCAGGGAATCTTTGTTCATGTGCGCCCCGGAAGGCATTTCGATGTCGAGGCCGGCTTTGGCGCAACCAACGCCATCATAAGTCGAAACCCAGTCGGACATGACAAAGCCATCAAAACCCCACTCTTTTTTTAAAACCTCGGTCAAAAGATATTCATTTTGAGAGCTGTAAACGCCGTTTACTGGATTATAGGCCGACATCACAGCACCAACATTTCCTTCCTGCACCGATGCTCTGAAAGCCGGAAGGTAAATTTCGTGGAGCGTGCGTTCGTCCAAGTCAGATGAAACAAGGTGACGTGAAAAATCCTGGTTGTTGGCGGCATAATGTTTAGCTGTGGCAACCACACCCTTGCTTTGCATCCCTTTGATGAAGGCCGTTGCCATTTTCCCAGCAAGGAAAGGGTCTTCGCCCAGATATTCAAAGTTGCGGCCGCACATCGGGGCACGGTGAATGTTCATCCCGGGGCCAAGCATGATGCTGATTTTTTTCGATTTTGCCTCGCTGGCAATGGCTTCTCCAACCTTTTTTATCAATGCTGTGTCCCAGGTTGCCGCGTAGGCAATGGTGGCAGGGTAGGCAATTGCCGGGTTGCCGTCGCGCACGCCAACCGTGGCATCCGACATTTTAACCTCGGGCAGGCCAAGCCTTTTATTTCCTTTGATGTAAAAATCGTTAACGCCGCCAATCATTTCAATTTTCTCGTCAAGCGTCATCTGGCCGATAATTTTCTGGATGTCGGCCTCATCCTGGCTTACTTGGTTTTTAGGGCTGCATCCCGCAATTATGAGCAGAATCAGACCAAATGAAAGGACATTTTTTTTCATTTTTGATTTTATTAGAATTAGAAGCTTAATCAAAGAAATCCGATTTTTTCAAATCAACCGGGCGAAGCAGGAATTTGAAACTGTAATTTGAAGGTTGCAAAAGATATTGCTGATGCGGGCGTGCTCCCCAGCTGTCGTCGCCACCAACGCCCATTTGTTTGAGGTCGAGCGTTACAAATGTTGTGTCGTGTGGTTTTATGTCGTTGATGTGTTTGTAATTTGCCTTTATTCCCTGGTCAAAATCTTCGATGGGATTTTGAAGCGCTGAACCCGAAAGCAACGGGAAACCTTCAATCAGCAAGCCTTTGCCGGTTTCATCGGCAATGGCCATGCGGCGAATGTCGGTTTTGTAGCCATTTTCCTGTGGACGGATGTACGGGAAATATTGGTTGGTAACTTTATCTTCATAAAAACCTAAAAAAGCAGATTTGTTCCGGTCGCAGTAATTTTCATGTGGGCCACGGCCAAACCAGGAGAGATTTCCAAATTTTCCGGACATCGAAAAACGCATCCCAAAACGTGGCAACTCAGGCCGAAGCGTGCGAAGGTCGAGATATTCGGCTTTCATATTATTTCCAGTAATGGCAGCAAAAGCACCGGCATCAATTTTTTCAAAATTAAAATACAACAGCAAATCCGGCTCATGTCCAGTAATTTGCCTTTGCGAGTAGTTTTTAATCTCCTGGTCGGTGAGTGTTGTTTCCCACAATCTGAATTCGTCAATTTTGCCTTCAAAAAGCCGCTCACCATCCTGGAACCCGCCAATGGTGCTGATTCCTGAAATATCGAGGGCTTCAGCGTTTTCAAAATTGATGGTTTCAACAAATTTGCCATCAATATAAAATTTTAGCAATTTATCGGCGCGGTTATAGGCCAGCGAAAGCAAATACCAATTTGCGGGGGCGAACGTAAAATTGAAAGCTTTGTAATTGTTGCCACCCAAGAAAAAATAAAGATTACCATCTTCACGAAACTCAAAATGCAGGCGGCCTTTTGCCCATTCCTCGTTGTCCCAGATGGCATTTTTATCAGAAAAACTGGTTGGGAAAATCAACACCTCAAGCGTAAAATTGTCGAGGCTCACCAGGCTGGGGTCGTTAATTTTAAGCAACGAAGGCATAACATCAAAATCAATGGTGTTGCCAAAACCCTGATGTGATGGGACGATGAACTCAACATCCGGTTTATTGAAACTCAGGAGTTCGAGGCGGCTTTCAACCCAAACTTCGCTATTCCCATTGATTGTGTAATCAACAAAAAGATTTGAATTTACGTCGGGAAGCAGGTATTTTATTTCTGCAACCGTGGCGCTGGCATCAATTTTATTCAAAGTAAGGCTTTGTAAAATCCTGTTTTTGCTGGCGGCCTTCCAAACTGCGCATCGTTTTTCCATGCCATTTCCAAAATCGTTGTCTGTGGGTGCCCGCCAGAAATTTGGCGTCAATCCTTCGGCCAGCAACTGGGTTCCATCGCTCGTCCAGCTTGTAATTTCACCGTTTTTTTTACTTAAAATAATCTTAAAATTGTTGCCTGAAAATTCGATTAATGTATCGTTTTCCGAAATCAGCAGATTTTGAATTGGCGACACTGCTTTGACTTCTGGTCTCATGGGGTTTGGAAGGACAATTTGCTCCGAAGCAACTTCAAACCCTGCCGGGATAAGGCCGTCATCAGAGGTTGTTACCAGGCTGAAATTGATGAAATAGGCTACTCCCGGAAGATAGTTGAGATTCGAAAGGTTGATGTTAATGCTTTTGCTCGAATGGGCCTCAACATCCGGATTTTGGATGATGCCTTCCAGAATGCTTTTCCCGTTTGCCTCAACCCGCCAACGCAAATTATAGGAGTCGAGATTTATGAAATCATGTTTATTAATCAGGTGGAATTTTCCAAAATACGGGTCAAGTGCTTGAATTCCGGCGTATTGATAGGTTTTTTTTACTTCCTTCAGCGCCGGATGCGGAGTACGGTCGGCTGAAACCAGTCCGTTGGAGCAAAAGTTCCCGTCACTCGGGACGTCTTCGGGGCCATAATCGCCACCATAAGCAAAGAATTTTTCTCCATTTTCGTCAACTTTATTAAAACCCTGGTCAACCCAATCCCAGATGCAGCCTCCCTGCAATTGGTCATATTTTTCGATAACATCCCAGTAATCCTGGAAATTGCCGGTGCTGTTGCCCATCGAGTGAGAATATTCGCACATGATGAGCGGCCTGTCCTGCTTTTGTTTTGCATAGCTTTCGATGTATTCGATGGAAGGATACATCGGGCAATAAATGTCGGTGTTCGGTCCAAGCAAAGCCCTTTCGTAATGAACCGGCCGGGACAAGTCTTTTTGTTTGATAAATTTATAGCAGGCCGTAAAATTTACGCCATCGCCGGCCTCGTTTCCCATGCTCCAGATTATTACCGAAGGATGGTTTTTGTCGCGTTCGAGCATCCGGTTTATGCGGTCAACATGAGCTTTTTCCCAGAGCGGGTCTTTGGCGAGGCTCTTTTCGTCGTAGCTCATACCGTGCGATTCGATGTTGGCTTCATCAATCACGTACAAGCCATACTCATTGCAGAGTTCGTACCATCGTGGATTGTTTGGATAATGGGCGGTTCGCACGGTGTTGATGTTATTTTGCTTCATCAGCCGGATATCTTTCATCATTGATTCTTCCGAAATAACATGCGCTGTTGCGGGGTCGTGTTCGTGGCGGTTTACACCTTTAATTAATATGGGGACGCCATTAACAAGCAATTGCCCGTTTTTTATTTCCGATGTTCTGAATCCGATTTTGGAGGTTACCGTTTCGAGGATTTTGCCTTTTTTATCAGACAGGCTGATGATAAGCGTGTATAATTCAGGGGTTTCGGCGGTCCATTTGCGGGGTTCTTTAATAAAATGAGAAAAATTATAGGTTAACCTGGGTTCAGTTCCTGGCTTAAATGTTTGGGTTTTCTCATAAATAATCGCCTGAGGAGAATTTCCAAGAAGTTTAATTTCCAGGCTCATTTTTTCAGATTTTTTCATGCCCGGATTTGTGATTTCCACCTCCAGGTCAAGTTGGCCATCGCGGTAATTATTGATGAGGTTTGGATGGGCGAAAAAATCGCTGATGTAGGTTGGAGGAGTCGAAAACAGGAAAATATCCCGTTCGATACCGCTGATGCGCCAGAAATCCTGACACTCGAGGTAGGCGCCATCGCTCCAGCGGTAAACCTGCAAGGCA
>CAIYZW010000729.1 GCA_903930725.1 uncultured Bacteroidota bacterium | reverse complement strand
ATCCCTGTTTACTAAAACATAAGCCAGGTTGGCTCGGTAAGTATTTATTATCCTGTCAGCAGAGGACGGTAAGTTGAATTTTACATGTCCGACCTCATTTTTCCAGAAATTGCTGGATTTAGCAAATTCGTCTGCAACATTGCTAAGGTTGAGCTTTTCGTTTGTCAACTTATCCCCATAAAATGGAACGACTACATAATATTTGCTTTTCCCACCCGGATTGAGGTGTATTTTGTATTTCACAACGCCGTTTGCCTGGCTATCTTTATCAAAAGCCGATTTGTTTGTGGGCATTTTGCCTTCGCGCAGAAGCCCTACAATATTTCCTTCATCTGAAAGGCTTGCACCAAATGAATCATATTTTTTTTGGAACAACACCATTTTATCATCAACAGAAATTGAATTGCCGTTTTCTTCGTTGATTGATTTTATTTTACCTACACCACCGGTTAAATTCAGGAACTGGTAATAAGGGTTAACCTGATAAGGCCTTAACAACAGGTAAAATTCAAAATCCAGAACTTTGTCAGAATGATTACTGAAAATGTATCTTAAGTCGAGTTGCGAACTCTTGTTTGCCTCACCGGTTGCTGTAACGGCTGTTTCGAAAGTCAGGTCTTTTAGTAGCCAGTTTACAGTCGGGATAAAATCAAAATCACGTTTATTACCAAGGTCGCCCAAGGATTGAACCGTTTTTACATTGCTCCAGTTGTAAACCGAATCGCCCATTTTTAGCATCGGCTCAATGGAAAACAAGGCTTTGTCAACTTCAACCATTCCATCTTCGTTTATCAAGGCTTCTTTTACATCGTTGTTTACGCCCGTGATGGTCCAATACGAAGCTTGCTCCGAAAAATATCGGGGATAGTTTCCTTTTGGTGATTGTTTAGCTGAGTAAAGAAGAAAATCATTGGGCGAAAGAGAATTTATAATATCCAGGAATTTGATTTCTGTAATTCCAAATCCTTTTTCCGATTTTGCTGAATTGAGTTTTATTTTCAAAAACTTAGCTTCTGCCTCTGTCAGCTTGATAAAACTCACGTTATCCTGGTTGGATTGAACTGAATAGGCTGTCTCCCAATATTTTGCATCTTCCGATAGCAAAATTTCAAAATCCCTTGCATAAAAATCTTTCAGCCAATTTATTTGTAATCCACCAAAATCCCTGTTTGTTTTAAAATCAATTACTACTTCCTGTCCCTGAGAGTTATTGCTTTGCCAATAGGTTTCGGGCAATTTATCACAAATCAACGATGCTTCATGCTTCTTAATGGATGAAGTGGCTGATAATAAAGGCGCTGGATAGGAATTTGTTTCAGGTGGTAAAGCTTGGAACTTTAAATTGTCAATCCATAAAGTGCCTTTACCGCCTACAAAAGAGGCAACTGTAAATTCAATCCTATCCACACGTTTCATCGGTTCGCTGTTAGGTCCCCAGGCGAAACTGATATGCCGTTTCTTTATGCTGATTTTTTTCCATTCGGTTGGGAACTCAAAATTGCGGTTGCTCACCCACCAAACATTGTTTCCAGTACTATCAATAAATTTTATTTCAAAATTATTGGCAGGTGAATCGGCCTTTACATATAATGTAAATTCATAATTGTCAGGCAATTCGATAGGGAAAAGTTTCTGTATCCCGCCATAACCTGTTCCTTGGGTGAAATCGTAGTCGAAACGTATGGCATTGCCGGTCAATCCTTTTTCATTCGAGAGCTTGAGGTTTACACCATCGGACTTGATAAATTCCCAGCCGTTTTTATTTTCAAATTCATCTAAGGTTTTTACCTGGGCATAAGTCAAACAACTGACAAACAATAAAATAGTCAGTGAGATTGATTTTTTATTCAGAATTTTCATTCCCATAAGTTTTATTTTAAGTAGGCATAACCAAGTTTATCCAGGCCTTTTTGGATTATCGGGTCT
>CAIYZW010000728.1 GCA_903930725.1 uncultured Bacteroidota bacterium | reverse complement strand
GGCACCGAAGAAGTTATCAGTGAACTGGCAAATGTTACTATCGCAAACAGCGATACCACATTGCTGTGGATGAATAAGGCCATCAATTTTGATAAAGTGTTGGTAACTACCGAAACCCTTGATGCGGCTGTGATTGGCGAAGAATACAGTTACCAGCTTGAAGCTGCGCAAGGCACGCCGCCATATTCGTGGTCGTTGCAGATGGAATATTCCGAAACACCCATCACCAATGTTTTTCCGGCTATTACATCCAACCAGTTGCAGCCAACAAATGATGACGACGGTTTTGCCATCCAGCCACTCGATTTCAATTTCCAGTTTTACGGAGAATCGTTTAACGAAGTGACCATCCTCACCGATGGGGCCATCACTTTTGATGGGAATTTTGCCTATATCCGCGAAGACGCATCAATTACCTCCAACCGTTGCATTGCAGGCTATTGTGCTGACCTGATGATTTATCCGGCTCAGGGAGATGGCATTTTTTATGAAGGTGATGAAACCCACGCTACTTTCAGATGGAAAGTTTCCAAATTTGATGTACCAAATTTTGATGTAGATTTTGCAGTAACACTTTATCCCGATGGCAAAATTGAATTTTTATATGGCTACCCAATCACCCCGGCCACAGGCTGGAGTTCGGGAATTTCGCAGGGCGACGGCAATAATTACCTGATCACCTCAATTTCGGGAAATGTAAATATTCCGGCCGATTTTGCAGCACAGATTGCAAGTGAGCCTTTCCCGCTGGGCATGAGTGTTTCGGCAGATGGAATTTTCCACGGCATCCCCACCGAACCCGACATGACCTGGAATATCGCTTTTAAAGTAACCGATTATCAGCGCATTTCAAACGTTAAAGTCCTGCCATTCTCCACGGTTATCAGCAAAATCAGTGATTTTGAAAACAATATTGAAAGCCTGGTTTCGGTATCACCAAATCCATTTTCCAACCAAATCGAAATTACCTTTACAGGAAGTGAAGGCCCAAATGCCAGCTTCGTGTTGAATGATATTTATGGCCGTGAAGTTTGCAATATTTATGATAGAAAAATAGCCACCGGGCAAAATACGATTTCATGGTCAGCCCTTGCTGCCAGGGCAAAACTTACTCCGGGCATCTACTTTTTAAACTGGAAAATTGGTGAAAAATCGGGCATCGAAAAGCTGATTTATAGCAGATAGGTTTTTGTTTGTTTAATTGTTTGTAGTTGTACCGCCGGTGATGATTTTTAAAATCATTCCGGCGGTTTCTTTTTATCCAAATTGAACTAAACGGGTTTGGTGGTTGTTTTTATCAGCAAAATTTAATCATCTTAAAATAATCATCAAATTATGAAAATAGGAATTATTGGAAGCGGGGATGTTGGCAGAACGCTGGCCACCGGATTTTTAAAATATGGGCATGAGGTAATGCTCGGCTCACGGGATATTTCACAAGAAAAAGTGCAGCAATGGCTCATTGCCAGCGGCAAAAATGCTTCGCTGGGAAATTTTTCTGATGCAGCCGTTTTTGGGGAAGTGGTAATTCTGGCAACACCCTGGACGGGAACCAAAAATGCGGTTGACCTGGCCGGAGCATCAAACTTCATGGGCAAAACAGTGATTGATGTTACCAACCCGCTGGATTTTTCGGGTGGCGTTCCCCCAAAACTGGCAGTCGGCATGACTGATTCGGCGGGTGAAATGGTACAAAACTGGCTTCCCGGCGCAAATGTGGTTAAAGCCTTCAACATCGTTGGAAGTTCGCACATGATCAATCCGCAATTTCCCGAAGGAAAACCCGATATGTTTATTTGTGGCAACGACCAAAAATCCAAAGAAACAGTAAAATCCTTTCTCGACGATTTCGGCTGGCAAACCATTGACCTGGGAAATATTGAGATGTCGCGTCTGCTCGAACCACTTGCCCTGGTTTGGATAGTTTACGGTTTTAAAACCAACACCTGGGCACACGCCTTTAAATTGCTACGAAAATAAGCTGCCATTGATTTTTGCCTAAGGATTGTTATTGTACCGGAAAAGGGCAAATTCAACTGCTGCAACGTAGTGATTTACTTTCTATCCTTTGCTTTGGACTGGGAAAAGGAGTATTCAAATGCAAACCTTCCGGCCTGATGCGAAAACTAATGTCGAAGTTGGCTTAATTAAAAAATTTCGTCAAGATGTTCTTCGGCAGCGTCGCCGTATTTATCAATCAGGACTTTAATCTGACGAATTACTCCAATATCAATATTGAAAAAAGATGCCGTTTCTTCGATACTTTTACCGGATCGAAGGGGGAAGAACAATGTATGTAATCGGCCTTTTCTCTCACCTTCGTAAATACCTTCAACCCTTGCCGACCAAATCATACTTGCAGCGTAACGCAGGTTTTCGAGATGGTTTTTGTAGCGGGCGTATTCTTCTTTGTCCATGCTGTCGGTCTTCAAAACTTCTTTGGCTTCTTTTAATCCTTTGGCTTTGAAACTATCGGGAATTTCGTTGTTCTTCAAAAAGTAAATCCATTCATCAAGCGTGTCTTTTGCCACGTTATCAAACACATTAATTTTCAGAATGTAATATTCGGGGAATATCTCGTGAACCTTTTCGTGCGGCAACACATTTTTTTGCTTGACCGAAAGTTGTAAAATGTCCTTTTTATGAATACCATGAAAATCTGTGGTTCCATGATAAACATAATCCTCGCCCTGCCCCAGATCGAAATACACAATGTTGATGGAGTAAACCTTTTTTAACGCATCGCATTTGTCGCTCAAACCGATGTATTCGACCAATGCTTTGCTTACGCCGTATAGCATCCGGTGAAAATAATCGGCTTCAAAATTCACCTGAAGTTCGATCAGCACAATTTCGCCTTCGGTGGTGGTTGCCATAATATCCACCCGGTTGTACTTGTCGGTGGCTGTTTCCTGATTGCCTTCGCTTTCCGACATACTTGAAATTTTGATGTCGGTTTTGAGCAGTTCGCTTAAAAAGCCTTCCAATATTGCAAAATTGGCCTTGTTTCGAAGCAGCCTCTTTAGCGCCCAGTCGAAACTTATAAGATTACGTGTTATGCCCATGATTGTAAATTTATTATCGCAAAGATAGTTACAAATTTTTGAAAACGATTTCTTTGAGGCTACACTGAAAGGTTGAATTTGCTTAAAACCAAAAAATGTCGCAAATCTCCAATTTTAATACATCTTCCAAAACTACTTTTGCCGGGTAAACTTTAAAAAAGTAAAAATTATGGAAAAATTCATTTCGTGGGTTGAAGTTCCGGCTGTTGATTTTGATCGCGCTGTCGGATTTTACAGTAACGTTTTTAAATTGGATTTGGAAGTTTTTGATTGTGAAACGGAGAAAATGGCCTGCTTTCCTGGTGGAGAGGGCGCCATTTCGTTTGCTGAAGGATTCAGACCTTCCAAAGACGGGGTTTTGGTGAGTTTCAATACCGGAAAAGACATTGATGGAGCCATTGGGAGGATTTTAGAAAACGGAGGGGAAATTATTACTCCAAAAACCAAAATCCAGGTCGAAGGCCGGGGCTATTTCGCTGTTTTCGTTGATTGTGAAGGAAATAAAGTGGGCCTTTACGGCGATGAATAAAATGTAAAAATTTAGGGGCATCATTTTTTCTTTCGAAAAAATGATGCCCCGATTTCTCCTAATCACTATTTTTGACCCAATCTATGGTATGAATTATCATTTTTCAAAACCTTCCTTACAATTATCGCCCTGGGTGAAACAATACTGGGGACTGGAAAGTTGTGTCCCTTTGGGAAGCGAACATATTCAACGCATTGTACCCAACGGGCTGATGGAACTGATGTTTTACCTTGGCAACCGACCGGTTTCATTGGATCGAAACAAACCAATCCTCGAAAATACGATCGTTTCGGGACAGCAAAGAGAAAAATATGATTTGCAGATAACAGGAAACATGAACCTGTTCTCAGTTACTTTTCAGCCTCAGGGAGCCATGATTTTTTTTGAGATCGGAAAGCGTCGTGTAGGGAAAGAGTGTAGGATAGGGTGTTGTTGTCGGTGGTCGGGGG
>CAIYZW010000727.1 GCA_903930725.1 uncultured Bacteroidota bacterium | reverse complement strand
CGATCTTACATTGCCAAACCCAACCATTACCGATAATAAAACCAATGATGGAATTGGCCCGGGAAATTATACCAGCAATATTACCGGATTATTGCCAGCCACAACTTATTATCTCCGTGCGTTCGCAACCAATGGTGCAGGAACGGGCTATGGGAATGATTTATCCTTTACAACTACTGAAATTTTTACCTGTGGCAATTCATTTACAGATTCCCGCGATGGTAAATCCTACAACACTATCCAAATAGGAACCCAATGCTGGATGGCACAAAACCTGAATATTGGAACTCTTATTGCTGGCACAATCGAACAAAATAACAACACTTTAATAGAAAAGTATTGCTACAGCAACACCGAAGCCAATTGCGATGTTTATGGCGGCCTTTACCAATGGAACGAAATGATGAACTATTCTACAACTCCCGGCGTACAAGGTATTTGCCCTACAGGCTATCATTTGCCTACCGATGCCGAGTGGTGTACCATAACTACTTATCTTGATGCTAACGTAAATTGTTCAACGACGGGATGGTCTGGGACAAATGCCGGTGGCAAAATGAAAGAAACCGGTACGTCGCACTGGACGTCTCCCAACACCGGTGCCACAAATTCTAGTGGCTTTACAGGCCTTCCGGGTGGCTATCGCACCACCGATGGAACATTCGCTCACCTTGGCATTAACGGCGTCTTCGGGAGTCCTACCGAGTACTCGGCGGCGAATGCTTGGTTCCGGAGCCTGAACAGCAGCTATGCAAGTGTTAACCGTGACTACAGCATAATCCAGGGTTATGGGTTTTCAGTACGTTGTTTGAGGGATTAATGACTATTTGACTATTTTGGTGATTTAAATGTTTCATCTTTTCTGAAGGTGAAACCTTTCTGAAGCCAGCATGAAATCTTTAGAAATAAATTGTTTTGAAAATTATGATTTTATCAAATAACATGAAAAATACACTAAGTTTTTTACTCATACTCGCCTTTACCTTCATGTCATTCCAGGTAAATGCACAACATGTTATCGCTTCGGCAGGCGGCTATTACGAATGCAACAACATCTCCCTAAGCTGGACTTTGGGCGAACCTGTCACCGAAACATTCTCAGGTACCAACGTCATCCTGACGCAAGGATTCCAGCAACCCTACAACTTTTACCTTCAGCAAATTCTGAATATTCCGGCAGGCTGGAGCGGCATTTCCAGCTATATTGACCCGATGAACAAAGGTGTCGAAGGTATTTTCACTCCCTATTCAGCCGACTTTATCATCCTTGCTTCGATGACCCAGTTTTATTATCCGGAAGCCGGTGTAAACACCATCGGCAACTGGAATTATGAAACCGGCTACAAAATCAAAGCGGCAAATGAATTTGAGATAACGATGAAAGGAACCAAAATCAGTGATCCTTCAGTTGATCTTGCTGCTGGCTGGAACCTTATCCCGGTGCTATCGCCGACAAATGTGGATGTTACGGCACTGTTTTCGCCGGATAAGCTGGTTATCGCCAAAGAAGTTG
>CAIYZW010000726.1 GCA_903930725.1 uncultured Bacteroidota bacterium | reverse complement strand
CTCACGATTTGCTGATTATTCATTCGACAGCCGTGAAGAATTTGGCTTTAAAAATCTCTAAAAATAATCCTCACCTAAATATCAACTCCGCTTTGGTTGCCCAAGCCGCCATGCTTCACGATATTGGAATATTTATGACCAATGCCCCTGAGCTCGGCTGTTATGGAAAGTTCCCATACATTTGCCACGGTTACCTGGGTCGTGAAATTCTCGAAAATGAAGGTTTAATAGAAATAGCTCCTTTTTGTGAACGCCACACCGGAACCGGTCTTAGCAAAGAGGAAATCATTTCCCGGAACCTGCCAATTCCGGTCCGGGATATGATGCCGGTAACTATCGAAGAAAAACTGATTTGTTACGCCGACAAGTTCTTCTCAAAATCGGGCAAACATCCCGAGAAGCCAAAGAAAATGGAGAAAATCATCCATGGCCTTGCTAAGTTTGGCGAACAAAAAATTGCAGCTTTTGAAGTTCTCATCAAAATGTTTGGAGTTAATTGCATTTATGATGAGGAAGTTATCTAATTTTGACAATCATTAAATCCGAATCAAAAAATACAAAACTCACAATTAATAAATTCAATTTATGACTATTTCTACCAGATTTACAAACCTTTCAGTGTTTAAGACATTTCTGATGGTTATGTTGGCACTTTTGGTGTTTGGCGCAAATGCCCAAATTACCATCACGCAATCCGACATGCCATCACCCGGTGATTCCACGCGCAGGAGCACAAATATTTCGACGTTTGGTGCTGATTACACCTCAACGGGAGCCAACTATTCCTGGGACTTTACCGGCATGTTTCCGCTTACCCAAACCGTTAATAATTATGTAAGCGTTTCGTCGGTCCCGTTTTTATATCAATTGATTTTTATCCCAAATATCGTTGCTAACCTCGCATCACCGATTGATACTTTTAACCTGATTCCGGGTTTGGTGGTAGCCGACCCATACCTTTTCTACAAAAAATCGTCATCTTCCTATAACGACGTTGGTTTTGCGGTGACAATCAACAGTATTCCACTGCCCATAAAATATGATACGCCAGATATTCTTTACAAGCTACCAATGGCTTACGGCAACGCCGATTCGAGCAATTCCGGATTTCAACTGGGTGTGCCCGATCTTGGCTTTGCCGGAATTGACAGGAAAAGAGTTAATCATGTTGATGGCTGGGGTGAATTAAAAACACCATTTGGAACTTTTGATGTGATACGGTTAAAATCGCAGGTTTTTGAAACCGACACTATTTATATTGATTCAATCAGTTTTGGGACGACCATCCAACGAAATTACACCGAATATAAATGGCTCGGAAATGGTTTTGATGCTCCCCTTTTGCAGGTTACCGAAGAAGGTTTGATAGTAACAGTTTCATACCTCGATTCGTTGCGGGACATCACGCTTGGTATCGAAAAACCTGAAATCGTAAAATCTGACCTTCAGATTGCACCAAACCCTTTTTCGGAGCAGGCAAAAATCAGTATTTCCAATCATGAAGCCGGAATTGTTAATTTATCGGTTTATAATATTTCAGGCGTAAAAGTGGCGGATTTGTTGAACGAACGGATGAATCAGGAAACTAAAAATATTAGTTTTAATGTTTCGGATTATCATTTAAATTCAGGCGTTTATTTTCTGAAAATGATTTCGGATAAGGCGGTGGTTACGAGGAAGTTTGTAGTTAAGTAAAGAGGCAAGAGGCGTAAGACATGAGTAGGCAGTTGCCAGTAAGCAGTGACTGCCGACTGGTCACTGGCCACTACCGACTTAAGTCCGCTTCAAATTAAACAAAATATACCCCATGAATTTCGCAGTATACAAGTCATCGGCCGGAAGTGGTAAAACACACACGCTGGTTAAGGAATACATCCGGTTGGTTATCGAGAATCCTGAAAAGTACCGAAATGTGCTGGCTATCACCTTTACCAATAAGGCAGCCAACGAAAT
>CAIYZW010000725.1 GCA_903930725.1 uncultured Bacteroidota bacterium | reverse complement strand
CGCACCGAGCACATGTTTTTCGAAGGCGACCGCATCATCGCGATGCGTGAAATGATTTTGGCTGCTGATGAAGCTGGCCGCAGATTAGCGCTCGAAAAATTATTACCCATCCAACGTGCCGACTTCGAAGGAATTTTCGAAGCCATGCAGGATCTTCCGGTAACCGTTCGTTTGCTCGATCCACCTTTGCACGAGTTTGTTCCTCACGACGAAAAAGGCCAAAAAGAAATGGCAAAAGTGATGAACGTTGACGTAAAAGTTATCAAAGCTAAAATTGACGAATTAGCCGAATTTAACCCAATGCTTGGCCATCGTGGATGCCGTCTTGGAAATACCTATCCGGAAATTTCTGAAATGCAGGCCCGCGCTATCATCGAAGCTGCTTTGGATCTCAAGAAAAGAGGCATCGTTGCAAAACCAGAAATCATGATTCCGCTTATCGGAACTTTGAAAGAGCTGAAAATGCAGGAAGACCTCGTTCGCGCAACTGTCGAAAAAGTTTTCGAAGAAAGAGGCGACAGGATGGATTACCTGGTTGGAACTATGATCGAAGTTCCACGTGCAGCCCTCACTGCTGATGAAGTTGCAACCTCCGCTGAATTTTTCTCATTCGGAACCAACGACCTCACCCAGATGACTTTTGGATATTCACGCGATGACGCCGGAAAATTCCTCAAAGTTTATCTCGACAAAGGCATCCTCAAACACGATCCATTCCAGGTTTTAGACCAGGTTGGCGTTGGCCAGTTGATGAAAATGGCTGTCGAAAAAGGCAGAAGCGTTAAGCCAGGCCTTAAAATCGGTATTTGCGGCGAACATGGTGGAGAGCCATCATCCGTCGAATTCTGCCATTCGCTTGGTTTTAACTATGTAAGTTGCTCACCTTTCCGCGTTCCGATTGCCCGCCTTGCATCAGCCCAGGCTGAGGTTAAGGAAGAACTCGCCGGCAAAGCTGGTAAAGCCGAAAAAGGCAAGAAAGACAAGAAGGATAAGAAGGATAAGAAAGACAAAAAGAAAGATCATAAAAAATCTGATCATAAAAAATTGGATAAGAAAAAGAAGAAATAATTGATTTTTAGATAATTGATGAAGAGCGGCTCCGTTTATCGGGCCGCTTTTTTTTATTTCTATAACCTGGTATAGATTCATTAAAATCATCCTTAAAACCTAAGTTTTATTACTTTTGAACCGGACTTTTGAACTTAAATTCTTTTTACTGTATGCAAAAGCAAATAAAAAAGCCATTGCTGTTGATTTTGGGATTTCTTTTTCCTTTGATGCAAATTTTTGCACAAATCCCGCAAATCATTGATAGTCTTGAGAAATTACTTCCAAAAACCTCCGAAAACCAGCGGGTTGATGTTTTAAACGAACTTGCCTGGAATTACAAATATGTTGATCTTGATAAAGGGTTAAAGTATGCCGAAGAGTCGGCTGTTTATGCCCGTAAAATCAATTATGCTCAAGGTTTGGCTTATGCTGAGAGGAATATCGGAACATATTTTTTTCTGATGAATAATTTCATCGATAGCGAAGTGCATCTCCGGCAATGCATCGAAATCTCACTTAAAAACGACCTGCCTTTTCAGCAAGCAAAAGCCCTTAACATTCTTGCAATTATTTACCGCGAAAAGTTCGATTATCCTCAAGCTATTCAGTATCATCAGGATGCATTGGAAATCTACAAAAAACTCAATATAACCCAGGAAATAGCGGGCGTTTATAATAATATTGCTTTTATCTACGACCGCATCCATGAAACAGACAAAGCGCTTGAAATGCATTTAATGGTGCTGGATATCGAAAAATCAACTGGTAATCCCGAAGGAATTGCTCGTACGAGCAGCAACCTGGGTTATGCGTATTCTCAAATGAATGATTACAAAAAATCAATCCAGTATTTCGACATCACAATAGAAGCATCAAAAAAGTTGGGAAATAATAATTTTCTTGCTTCGGCATATCATGGTCTAGGAAATGTCTATGGTTATCTCGATAATGTTGATCTAAGTATTGAAAACTACATCAAGGCTGCCGATATTAACAGGGCTACCGGAAACGACATCTGGCTTGCTTCAAATTATGTGAATTTATCGGAAAGTTATGTTTCGAAAAAGGACTACATTAAAGCTTTGGCGTTAATTGATACTGCGACTTTAATTTATGAGAAAAATGACCGGAAGATTGAGCTTATCATGGCCTTGGTGAAAAAAGGAAAGATTGATTTTATGATGGGTCGCACCGAGGCTGCTGAAAAGTTATTTCGAAAAAGTATCGGAATTTCTGATTCGGTGGATGTTTTGTTAGCAAAAGAAAGCTACCAGGAACTTTATTTATTGGAAAAAAGTAATGGAAATTATCAGGATGCTTTGCTGAATTATGAAAAGAGTGTTGAGCTTAGTGATAGCCTGGAAAAGGTTGAGAATAATAAAGCTTTGATGGAGATAAGTACAAAGTACGAAGTTAAACAAAAAGATGCCGAAAATCTGCACCTGAAATCACTCAACGCGTTAAATGAACGAATAATCCTTAATCAACGCCATGTTTTCGTTGGCACCACTTTGTTTGTAGTTTTTCTTTCGGTTTTAATAATAGTTCTGTTTCATGGGCAAAAACGACTGAAACTGGCAAACCTCGAATTATCCCGGAAAAGTGATGAAATATCGGCCCAATCGGCGAAGCTGACCGAATTAAATGCCACAAAAGACAGGCTATTTTCGATAATTGCCCACGACCTTAAAAATCCATTCAATTCCATACTTGGTTTTAGCGAAATCGCCAGCCAGGAAGTCGAAAAATACAATGATCACGAGCTATCCGAAGTTATCAGTTACATTCATAATTCGGCGAACAATGCCTACAAATTGCTCGAGAATTTATTGGAATGGTCACGCTGTCAGCGCGGTATCATTGATTTTCAGCCTGTCTGGATTGATGTAAAGGAAAGTCTTGATGAGTTGATCGGTTTGTCGGCCGACCAGGCGAAAAGTAAAATGATAAGTGTAATTAATAACATACCATCGGATTTTAAGATTTTTGCAGATCAAAATATGTTCGAAACCATGATGCGGAACCTCGTTGGGAATGCCATAAAATTTACTTCACAACATGGAAAAGTGGAGGTTTTGGCGACAGAAGTAAAAGGATTTGTTCAAATTATAGTTGCCGATAGTGGGGTTGGGATGACAACAGAAAAAATCGAAAAACTTTTCAGGATAGATCAAAATATCATAACCAAAGGAACTTCCAGCGAAAAGGGTACTGGCCTCGGGCTTATTCTTTGTAAGGAATTAATCGAAAAACATCAGGGGTCAATCACCGTAGAAAGTGCCGAAAACAAGGGAAGCAGGTTTTTACTCAGTTTCCCAATTCCACCCTCAAATGAATGATGCCGGTTTGAATAATTTTGCCGTTAAATATTTTAAAATTATCCCAATTATTTATCCGAAAAGTGGCATATTTGCACCCCTGAAATTTTCCGTCAGGCAAAGTGCTGGGTTAAAAAGTTTTCTAAATAACGACATAAATTTCTAATCAAAAATTATAACTAAATTTTATGAATTCGAAGCCAAATCTTAAAGAAAAGCTTGCTCAAGCTATTGATGCACACAAAAACGTTTTTGATAACATTTCGAGGCAGGAAATGATTCGTCATTCTGTCGAAAACAGAGAAGCCATTGTGTCGGAAAGCGGCGCCCTGGCTACATGGACTCCCCCTGAATCAACCGGTCGTTCGCCCAAAGATACCGTGGTAGTAAAACGTGCCATCAGCGAGGCCAACTTCGACTGGTCTTCGCCAAATAATGTTCCTATTGATGAGGAAACATTTGATATGGCTTTTAACGAAGCACTCGAATATTTGAAAACCAAGGATAAAGTTTACATTACCGACAGGGTAGTAGGTGCCGATAATAAATATGCACTGCCTGTAAAAGTAGTTTCATCGCATGCGCTTTATGGCGTTTTTGCTGATAATATGTTCCGTCCGGTGCCCGAAAAAATTAACGAAAGTTGCTTTTTTAATGATGGTTACACCGTTTTGCACCTCCCATACAACAAGCTGGATTCCGAAAAATATTTCGGAAAACTAAGAAAAATGCCCAGCGGAAAAACTGCTGATATGATTGTGGCCATGGATGTTGACCGGAAAATCGGCGTTATTGTTGGCTCTGCTTATTGTGGGAGTATTAAGAAAATGCTTTTCACGGTAATGAATTATCTATTGCCTTTCGAGGGAATATTGCCACTTCATTGCTCAGCAAACGAAGGCGAAAACGGCGAATCTGCCATGCTTCTTGGCTTATCCGGAACCGGCAAAACCACCCTTTCGGCTGATCCTACGCGCGCTTTGCTTGGTGATGATGAACATGGCTGGAGCGACGACGGTATTGCCAACTTCGAAAATGGCTGTTATGCAAAAATGATTGACATCAATCCTGCAAAAGAGCCCGATATTTACGAAGCTGTGATGCACAACGATTATTATCTGAACCACGGTTCAATCGTCGAGAATGCGATGATTTATCCTGACGGAAAATTCGATTATAACGACGACAGGCTCACCCCAAATTCAAGGGCTTCTTTTTTGCTTACCTATCTTAAAAATATTAAAGTATCGTCAGTTTCGGGGCATCCAAAAACGATTCTTTTCCTCACTGCTGACGCTTATGGCGTTTTGCCTCCCGTTTCAAAACTCAACCCCGACCAGGCCATGCTTTGGTTTTTGATGGGTTACACCAGCAAACTGGCCGGTACCGAAACCGGCGTTACAGAGCCACAGGCTACTTTTTCGAGGTTTTTCGGGCAGCCATTTATGCCGCTCAACCCGCACGTTTATGCAACGATGTTAGGCGAAAAAATGGAGAAATTTAATACCCAGGTTTATCTTGTCAACACCGGATGGAGTGGCGGCGGCTATGGAGTTGGGAAAAGAATGGACATCAATCTTACCCGAAAAATGGTAAATGCAGCCTTAAATGGCGAGCTTAAAAACGTGGAATACGATTACGACCAACTTTTTCATGTTCATGTACCAAAATCGTGTCCTGGCGTTCCTGTTGAAATCCTGACACCCAAAAATACCTGGGCTGATAAAGCAGCTTATGATAAACAGGCTAAAATGCTGGCAGATAAATTCAGCGCAGCTTTTGATAAAAATTATGGCGACAAAAATATTAACGAAAGTGTGATTAAAGTTTGTCCCGGAAAATGATAAATTGATTTTTTTGTGTTAAAAATGAAAAGCTGCCCATTTCTGTGGGCAGCTTTTTTGCTTTAATAAAGCATTGTTTTTCCAGCTTTTCAAAGCTATAAAAAGAAAATTCTGTTATTCCGCTGGTACCGGCCTGTAAAACATAATTTTTCCTTTTGTTACGTTTTTCAGGTCAAACTCGCTCAGCCCAACTTTACGGCCCGAAAACTCAGTATTTTGATGGGCAAGTTCAAATATTTTCTTTTCCTGATCAATCACACGGTAAACGATTGCCGTATGATGCCCCATGGTTTCGGTGTAAGTAGTAAACCCCTTTTTGTATTTAAGTTCAACCCCTTCAAACTGGATAATATCACCCGGATAAACGGTTTCTTTAACAGGATCAATAAGCTGGCCGAATTCATAAACCCGATCCCAGATGGCTTGATTTTGAGTTAAAGCCTGATTTGCCAGATCCCAACACTCGCCCCGGTCAACTTTGGTGCCTATGGTTGTGGAAACATACGAAACGATTTTTTGATTTAAGGGTGGGATACTTTCCTGTGCATTTGCCGTGAAGAAGATCATGACAAGTAAAGCGTGAATAATAAATTTGTGTGCCATCTTTTAATTTTAATTTTTCCAGGAATTAACGCAAAAAACCTGCTTGTGTTACCTGATCAGGATTTTTATAGCTCCGGTATTCTTAAGAGGGCCATTTTATCGTCAAATTACCAAAGGATATTTTAGTAAGTTTGCAGCCCCAAAATTGATAAACTACCAGGTGGAAAAATACCTTTCAAATCCGATTTTCGGAATCGTTTCGGAGGCTGCCTCCGAGATGAATGTTGCAGCTTACGTTGTTGGCGGTTTTGTACGTGACCTTTTGCTTGGAAAGCCTTCAAAAGACATTGATATTGTGGTAATTGGCTCAGGAATTGACCTGGCTCACCTGGTTGCTTCAAAGATAAAACAGGATACAAAAGTGGTTTTCTTTAAAAATTTTGGGACAGCCATGCTTCGCTACAAAGACTGGGAAATCGAATTTGTTGGGGCACGAAAAGAATCTTATCGTACCGATTCCCGCAAACCGATAGTTGAAAACGGGACACTCGATGACGACCAGAAACGCCGCGATTTTACCATCAACGCAATGAGCATTAGCCTGGTAAAAGAAACATTCGGTCAATTGATTGATCCTTTTGAAGGACAACAGGATTTGAAAAATAAAATTATCCGAACCCCGCTCGATCCCAATATCACCTATTCCGACGATCCGCTCCGCATGATGCGCGGCATCAGGTTTGCCACGCAACTCGATTTTACGATCGAAGAAGGGAGTTTTACTGCAATTTCCACCAACGCCGAACGGATTAAAATTGTTTCAGCCGAGCGGATTACCGACGAACTCAATAAAATTATCATGGCCAAAAAGCCTTCGATTGGCTTTAAATTATTATTCAAAACCGGCCTTTTACAGCTTATTTTTCCTGAATTTGCAAAATTGCAGGGAGCCGAAACCAAGGATGGCACAGGCCATAAGGATAATTTTTTTCATACCCTCGTTGTGCTCGATAATATTGCCGAAAAAACCAACGATTTATGGCTGCGATGGGCTGCAATCCTGCACGATATCGGGAAACCGGCAACCAAAAGATGGGCCGAAGGGACTGGCTGGACTTTTCATGGACACGAGGTGGTTGGTTATAAAATGGTTCCCTCCATTTTTCAAAGGCTCAAATTGCCGGCAGGCGACAAACTGAAATATGTTCAAAAACTGGTTTTTTTGCACCTTCGCCCAATCGCGCTTTCACAGGAAACAGTGACAGATTCGGCTGTTCGCAGGTTGCTTTTTGAGGCTGGTAACGAAATTGACGACCTGATGACACTGTGTGAAGCCGATATGTCGTCGAAAATTCCTGAAAAAATAAAACGCT
>CAIYZW010000724.1 GCA_903930725.1 uncultured Bacteroidota bacterium | reverse complement strand
GATTTTGATATCGAAGAAGTCAAGAAATTATTGAGCGAAATGCCCGGGGTTGTTGTTCAGGATAATCCTGCTGCCAATATTTATCCTATGCCCAAATATGCCGAAGGTAAAGATGAGGTGTTTGTTGGACGGATAAGGAGAGATTTTTCACAACCAAAAACCTTAAACTTGTGGGTTGTTAGCGACAACCTTTTAAAAGGCGCGGCCACCAACGCTGTTCAAATTGCCGAATATCTTATCGAAAAGAAAATGGTTTAATGAGCCGGATTTCATCATCACAAAAACGATCAGGAAAAAAGTGAGGATTTACAACCATATCAGCGAAATCGGGGACATTAAAAATCCTGTGGTTACTGTGGGTACTTTCGATGGCGTGCATATCGGGCATCAAAAAGTGATAAACCAACTGGTGAGCACAGCAAAAGCCATGGGTGGCGAGAGCGTTGTTATTACTTTTGAACCTCATCCCCGACAGGTTTTACAGCCCGGTTTCGACCTCCGGATTATCATCACCCGCGAAGAAAAAATCAGGATCATCGAAAAATGTGGCGTTGATAATTTTATCATCATCGGATTTACCAAAGAATTTGCGCAAAACTCTTCCGAGGATTTTCTGAAAAATTATATAGTCGGACCACTAAATCCCACAAAAATCATCATTGGCTACGACCATCATTTTGGAAAAAGCCGGCAGGGCGATTTTACTTTTTTGCAGGAAATGAGCGAAAAATACCATTTTCAGATTGAGCAGGTTGCCATGCTCGACGTTAAACAAATAGCCGTAAGCAGCACAAAAATAAGAGATGCCATCAAAAGGGGCGACATGAAGGAAGTGACCGAATTTTTGGGGTACAATTATTCACTTTCGGGCACCGTGGTTCGTGGCAACCAAATCGGGCGCACACTTGGATTTCCTACTGCCAACATCAAACCCGACCATCCCGATAAACTTGTTCCGGCTTATGGCGTTTATGCCGTGCTTGTTGAGTGGAACGGCAAAATATTTAAGGGCATGAGTAACATCGGAATCAGGCCAACCCTCAACCTAAACACATTAACCATCGAAGTAAATATTTTTGATTTTGATGAGGTGATTTATGACGAAAACATCACCATTTTTTTTCTGGAACATATCCGTGAAGAAAAGAAATTCCGTGACCTCGACCTGCTGCGTCGCCGCCTGATTATTGATAAACTTAAGGTTCAGAAAATATTTGGTGAGGATGTTGAAGGCGAGACATAGCATGAAATCCTGAAAATTCTCCAGAAATATTTATTTCAATTGTATTGGTTTTCATTCTTTTTATAATTTTACATGAAATATCGCATTCTATGTCAGATGTTAAAATTGCATTTAAAAATCCTATAATTAGATGGTTACCAAAACATTTAAACCATATTGCTGAGAACATTATTTTTAAAAAACGAAACATTTCATTTTTAGCAATCCATGCCTTGTTCAGGCAAAAAAAATATCTAATCGAGAATTCAAAACCTCCATTTGAGGAAAGTTTTATAATAAAAGGGTTTGTTCCCATCCAGCCAAATGATAAATTGCGACATAAAGAAGAAGTTTTGTCTGTTGTCTTTTATCTTGATAATCAAAACAATATAATAGTAATAACTGCTTATAGTGAAACCGATGAAAATTAAAAATTATAATCTCAACGAAACGATTGACAGTTTACAATCAATGTCTGTTTCTGAATTAAAAGACATTGAAAAAAATAGTGTAATTGTGTTACAAAACAATGAAGAATATCCAGAAAGTGATGCTTTTACGGATGATTACATCGAAAGAATGGAGGATTTTACTGACGTCATTTACAATATGACGCTTTCAGAAATAAAAAACTTACCTACAAGTCCTATAATTATCAAACACCTGTCGTTAGATCAAAAAGTGCTGATTACAGGGTTAGAAAAGTGGGTAATAATAAGATTGGAAACCCAGAAAGAAAATGCCGCATTAAAAGAAATTATTACCTATTGCGAAAAACTGAAAATCCCGTTTAACAGATTTTTACCTGAAATATTTTCTAAAAATTTGATAATGAAATAAATAAAATGAAAAAAATCAAACAATTTGGCTTGTTGTTCGTGTTGCTCATGGCTTTTGCCTGCACCGAAAAGGAAACGATTTATAAATATTCCGACCGAACGCTTGTAATTGTCTCCGACAACAATCAGGCAACCGAAATGATTACTTACATCATGGGTGGAGTAAGAGCGGCTTATCCGGATGTTGAGATTCACTATTTCCAAACCAAGCCTTTCGACATTAAAGAAGCAGCCTATTTATTGGATGAAGTTGTCGAAAATTACCCGGTAGGAACTTATTTTGCAGCTATCGTCGAACCCGGCACAAATTCGGAAAGAATCATTTTTGAAACCAATGGCAAAAGGGTACTTTGCCCCGACAATGGCATTTGTTCGTGGACTGTGAATAACAACCCGGCCGAAAACTACTATTTTGTTGACGATCCAAAGGCTTATCTAAAGGTTTCTGATCTTCCGTTTCAGGATTTTTACCAGTTTGCCATACTTTCGATGTTGTCCGACAAGCCACTTAGCGGATTTGGTGAAATCTGCCCCAGCCCGGTAGTTTACGAAATTCAAAACCCTGTTTTTGAAAACGATACCACCAAAGGAGAGGTGCTTTTTGTAGATAATTTTGGAAACTGCATCACAAATATCACCCGGTCGGAACTGGGAAATGCTACAGTTGGAAATTTATTCAGCGTTGTGGCTGATAACAGTGAGTTTGACATGACTTTTGGAACCACGTATTCTTCGGTGCCTGTGGGCGAAAACGTGTGTTTTATTAATGGCAACGTCCGTCTTGAAATGTCCGTCAATTACGGCGATTTATCAGCCAAATACAACCTCAGCGCAGGTTCAAAGGTTTTTTTGCACAAAATAAGCCGGTAAATTTTCGGGGAATAATAAAAGGTTTCGCCTTCGATAAAGGTGAAACTTTTTAAAAAACCGTCCCCGCAAGCGGCAACCAAACAAAAAACCCATTGCTAACAATCTGTTAAACAATGAGTTAATTTTTAAAGTGTAGCCCCACCAGGACTCGAACCTGAATTTAAAGTTTAGGAAACTTCCGTTCTATCCCTTGAACTATGAGGCCGGATGTCTGTTTTTGGGAGGCTTTTTCTCGTCATGAATGTTTTAGCTACCTTTGCAACTAAACCACAATCCATAGAAAACGCTTCACGACTGCAAAAATCCTCATTTCTTCATTAATGGCAAAATTTATGTTACTTCTTTTGGAATTATTGTTCGAAGAAAGGTTTTTTCGACAAATCAAATCTAAATTGATGATAATTTTATTTTTAAATACTACTTTTGTTTTATGTCATTTTTTGGAATTAATGCAAGATATTAAACACAATGGACGCTGAATACACCCCAAAAATATTGCTGGTGGATGATATTGAAGAGAATCTGATTTCCCTTGAAGGGAACCTCAGAAATCTCAATATTGAATTTTTTTCGGTTCAATCCGGAAAAGACGCCATTGCCCTGGTTAAACAACACGATTTTGCCCTTATTATCCTCGATGTGCAAATGCCGGAAATAAACGGCTACGAAACAGCCGAAGCCATCAGGCTTGGCAAACGGAACAAGCATACCCCCATTATTTTTCTTACAGCTGTTTATTATGATCAGGTAAGCGTTTACAAAGGTTATCAAACCGGCGCTGTTGATTATATCACCAAACCCTTTAACCGCGAAATACTCGTTAGTAAAGTAAAGATTTTCCTTGAACTCGACCAGGCTAAACAGGAGTTGTTGCAGGCAAAAAAAGAATTTCAAAGTATTGTCCAGGACCAAACCGACCTGATTGTAAGGACTGATAAAGATAATCGTATCACGTTTGCAAACAGGGCGTTACTGATTGCTGCCACCAAAACATTCGAAAATATCAAAGGCCATCATTTTATCGAATGGATCAGCGATAAAGACCGGCAGCAAATTAAACTTGCCACCGAAGTTTTATCCCCGGCCAATGCCATCGTAAAAATTCACCATACACTCAAGGTTTCAACATCCCGACAGTTATGGGTTTCTACGGTAATCAGGGCATTATACAGCCCGGATAACGAATTAACAGGCTTTCAGTACGTTATGCGTGATATCTCTAAAGAAGTTATCACCCGCGAAGAACTGATTATTGCAAAACAAAAAGCTGAAGAAGCCACAAAATCAAAGTCACAATTTCTGGCCAACATGAGCCACGAAATACGTACACCCATGAATTCGATTCTGGGAATGATTGATGTACTCATGGAAACCGACCTCGACGAAGACCAGCGCGAAGATGTTGAGGTTATAAAATACTCGGCAACAAATCTTTTGGAGATTTTAAACGACATACTCGACATTTCCAAAATTGAAGCCAACCAGGTTCACATCGAGAATATTTGGTTCGACCTTGCCGAGGAGCTTAATAAAACTATTAAGTTACTCGACATCAAAGCCAAAGAAAAAGGAAACAATCTCAGCCTCAGAATAATGCCAGGGGTTCCTAAAAAAATCAAAGGAGACCCGTTAAGAGTAGGCCAGATTATTATCAACCTCCTGAATAATGCAGTAAAATTTACCGAAAATGGCACGGTGCAGCTTTTGGTCGAAAAGATATCATCAAAAGACGATAAAGCAACATTGAAATTTACCATCACCGATACTGGAATGGGGATGCCGGAAGCTGTTAGCCGAAGCTTGTTTAATTTTTACCAGCAGGGCGATCCTTCGATAGCACGCGAATATGGGGGCAGCGGCTTAGGACTGGCTATCTCAAAAAGCCTTTGCGAGCTTATGGGCGGCACCATCCAGGTAAAAAGTGAGGTTGGCAAAGGTTCTTCTTTTTGGTTTACACTAACTTTTGAAGCCGAAATAATTGCCGAATCCAAAAAGCTTCATATTCTGGTTGTCGAGGATAATCCACTGAACCAAAAAGTTGTTGGGGCTACTTTGCAAAAAAATAATTTCACTTTCGACATTGCTGCAAATGGAAAAATAGCTGTCGAAAAATATATCGAAAACCCCTACAGGCTGATTTTAATGGATATTCAAATGCCCGTAATGGATGGCTATGACGCTACCCGGCTAATTCGTGAATTCGAAAACAACTCACCCGACACCATAAAATCGCACATCATTGCACTTACGGCAAATGCAACCAAAGAAGATCGCGAGCGTTGCGAAAACGTTGGTATGAATGGCTATTTAACCAAACCGTTTAAATTTTCGGACCTCGAAAATACACTTCTCAAATTCCAGTCAGAATTGTAAAGACAGTTTTATTGGGAAAAATTGGCCCGGATACTCAAAAATCATCACACATTATTATTTTTGCAAAAAACAGATGAGATGAGAACCAGCTATTTCCAAAAATTCGCTTTCGTTTTTTTTATACTTTTAGGGCTAAGTTTATTCATCAGTACAATGACCGAAGAGATCTTTTTTTTCCAGGACATTCTTACCGTCATTAATTTCCCAAGCAGCATATTT
>CAIYZW010000723.1 GCA_903930725.1 uncultured Bacteroidota bacterium | reverse complement strand
GCAGGTGCAATTTTTATCACCGACGGAACAAATTCCATCACCAGCGGCTCATCTTATACTAATCTGGGCTACATTACCACTGCCGCTGCCGACTGGAATACCGGTTCGACTTGGTTAGGAAATGCTGTCCCCGAAGCTAGCTCAAATGTAACTGTTGCCAATAATATAACCCTCAATGCTGCTGCAACAAACACCACTTTTAATAATCTTACAATAAATGCTTCGTCAGGAATCACGTTTGGGGCATCCGGCGCAATAACTGTTACAGGAACTTTAACCAATGGTGGCGCTGTGGATATGACCAATGGTGGAACACTTAACTTTGCTTCCGGTGGAACGCTGGCTAACGGAACATCCGTCTTCACTGCCGGAACCGGAACCATTGCTTTTGCTGGAACAGGAACCGTTAGCGGGACTATTGGTTTTAACAATGTAACCATAGCTGGCGGGGTAAATTTCGGAAGTGGATCAACCATCAACGGAAGTTTGAGTATCAATGCCGGAGGCTATGTGAATAGCAATGCTCCGGTTTATGCCACAGGTTCGGTGCTCAAATATAATTCAGGTGGTCCTTATGGCAGGTCAACCGAATGGAGCGCCACGAGCGGCGCTGGTTATCCTTACCATATTCAGATCAGTAATAATACCCAGCTAAATGTTACCAATGGCGCAAATGTTCAGCGGCAAATTGCAGGAAATCTCACCATTGATGCCGGCAGTACTTTCTCCATGGAAGGAATGACAATTGGTAGTCCAACAGTAATTGGTGTCATTATATCAGGAGATGTAATTAATTATGGCACCATCACACTTGCCACCTCCACTGAAAGATTAAAAACTACAAACTTTATCAATCACAATATTACCACCCTTTCGACAAATGGTGGTGGCGACCTTGAATTATCAGGCAGTTTAATTGATAATGCAACCTTTAACGCCAATACCAGGGCGGTCTTTTTCACCGGCACCGGAACACAGGATGTAAGTGGGACAAGCAGCCCACTTAATATTGACTACCTCGTTATTTCAAAAACTACGGGCAGCGTACGAATGCTTCAAAATTTGCTGTGTGAAGGCCCGAATGGTGGTAATGCCATTTCTTTTAGCAGTGCAACCGATGTTCTGGATTTGTATGGATATACATTGACGCTTGGAAAGGCAGGCATTACTTCAGGTATCAGTGGTGTCGGATGTTTCAAAGGAGGAACCACTTCCAGCCTTACAATTTTAGGTGCCGGATCGTTTGGAACAATTTATTTCGACCAGACAACCATTGGATCAACCAACTTAATCAAGGATTTCAGCATCAACAGAACCTCATCAGGATCAATTACGCTTGGAAATAATTTACTTATTACTGGAACTTTAACAACTTCTGCCACTACAACCTTTAATATCCCGGCTTCTACAGTGCTTACTATTGCCAGTTCGGGTAAGGCAACAATTTCCGGAACCCTCACCAACGCCGCAGGAGCAGGTGGTTTGGTAATCTGGTCGGAAGCTTCCGGAAGCGGGTCGCTCATTAACAACACAGCAGGTGTTAATGCCACTATTAAAAGATTTCTTACCCAAACATATTACCATTATGTTGCTTCGCCTGTTGTTTCACAGAATATTAGCCCCGAATTTATTGATGTTTCCCAATCTGTAGCCAGCCAGGCCGGCATGGATTTTTTCAAATGGGACGAAATAACCAATACATGGGATAATATCAAACAGACTTCAACAACCTGGGATGCATCTTTTACTACTTTCGAGTCAGGCCGTGGTTATGTATATTCAAACACATCAGGTGATGTAACCAAAAATTTCGCAGGCGAAATGAATGTGGGTGATAAAACCATCAAACTCTCACTTACACCCGACAAAGGCAATGGCTGGAACCTGGTTGGAAATCCCTTTGCTTCAACATTGGCAGCCACCACAGGCGCTCAAGCCACCGACAACCTGATTGATGCGAATAGTTCACTTTACGCATCGGGACATGCTGCGCTCTATTTCTGGAAAGAACAAGCGGGTTATACAGGAACAGCCCGTGTTGCCGAGTATGAGGTAATCAACAATACTTCAGGTACCTATTATGTAAATCCGGGGCAGGCCTTTATGGTCAAAGCAAGCACCCACAATTCGGATTATGTTTTTTATGCAAATATGCGGAAACATGGAACTTCGGCATTTTATAAATCAGGCAACAGCGACGGTTATGGAAGGTTTTACCTTACCATCACTGGTCCCGAAAACGATTACAACGAAACCCTGCTCGGATTTGTCCCCGAAGCTACAAACGGACTTGATGAAGGCTTTGACGCCATCAAACTGAAAGGAAATCCAAACATTGCCCTCTACTCAAAACTTGTAAGCGGCGACGAGGGCGATTTTGCCATCCAGGCACTTCCATCATTCACCGGCAATGAGGTTATCCCAATTAGCCTCGATGCAAATAAAACCGGAACCTATAGTTTTAGTGCCGGTAACCGCGAAAACCTCGACAATATCTCCATAAAGATCGAAGACAGGCTAACCAACACCTTCACTACACTTGACGTAACTTCCCAGTATGCCTTTACTGTTTTGACGGCTTCAAAAATCGAAAACCGTTTTTACCTGCATTTTAAATCATCGGTAGGTATCGAAGATCAGGCTGAAGCCGAAAAAGCCATTTATTCCTATGGTAAAACGCTCTATTTTGAAACGTCAGGAAAAGCAACTTTAGAGGTTTTCAACCTTACCGGACAGAAAATCGAATACCGCGAAATTAATTCAGCCGGATTGCAAACGCTCAGCATCAATGCCCCAACGGGCTGGTACATCGTTAAACTGGTGAGTTCAGGCGCTGTAACAAGCAAAAAGGTTTTTATCAATTAGCCAAAATCAAAAAAGTAAAGTAATGAAAAAGATATTTACAAAAACGATAGCCATATTTATCCTGTCATCAGGCTTGTTGATTAGTCTTCCTGCTTTTGCAGATGATCCACCACCACCACCCACACACGGCGAGGTTGGCGACATCCCTGCCGGCGGCGGCGCGCCGGTTGGCGAAGGTTTATTGATACTCTCGGTTCTGGGCGCAGCTTATGGCACCAAAAAATGGTACAGCAACCACAAACAGAAAATTGCTGAATAATTTAGTCCGGATTGACGGATTATCGAACGGCTTCAAGGGCCTGTTTTTGAGGGTTTCCTTTGGCGATAGGTCTTTGAAGTTGTTTTTGTTTAGAGGTGATTTGGGCTAACCTGATCAGCCGGGAATTCGATTAAAAGGTATCCTGACGCCTTTCATTTTGTACATCAGTTGTAAAAATTGTTAAAAGCTACCGGTCGAAAATATGTAAATTTCATAACAAACGTTTGTCATCAATAAATTTAAAAAATCACATTTTATGAAAAAGTTAGTATTATCATTAAGTCTGGCACTTGCAGTTTTGTTTGCCGGCACTACTTACGCGCAAACACTCGACAAAAAGTCGAACGAAACCAAAGCTCCTGCAAGGGAACTGAAACAGCAGAATCCACAGGAAAAACAAGAGCGCAAACAATTGACACCTGAAGAAAAAGCCAAAAAAGCAGTAGATCGAATTGCTGAGAAAGTAAAAGACCTTACACCCGATCAGGTGAAAAAACTTACCCAGTTACACCTTACCTCATACACACAGATGGATAAGGACAAAGTAACCTACAAAGAAGATAAGGTTAAAATGCAGGAAGCCATGAAAGCCAATATGCAAAAAATTAACGACGGCATTAAAAGCACCCTGACACCAGAGCAAATGAAGGTTTACAACGAAGCTAAGCAGGCTAAACGCGCCGAAAATGATGCGAAGAAAGCTACCGAAAAAGCAGCTCCGGCAAAAGAAGGCAAGGCTCCAAAGCAAGGAAAATAGTTTTTCAATAGATATTTTAAAAAGTGCAGCCAACCGGTTGCACTTTTTTTTTGCCTGATCGAACCTACTGTGGCGTGCATTAATTTTAACCACAGCGGTAAGTTTTACCACGGAGACACAGAGTACACGGAGGAAAATATCAATAATTCAAAACTCAATTTTTAACCACATAGGCACATAGGCCACATATCAAATTCCAAATCATAAAGGGCATTGCGCTAAGCGCTAAGCGACTTTCACAAATCCTAAATCCTAAATCAAAAATCAACCACATAGGCACATAGAGCACAGAGATTTTTATTATTTCTCAGTGTCTCTCGTTGTTCTCCGTGCCTCCGTGTTTTTATTTTTTACCACATAGGCACGGAAAAAACAAAGATTGAAGCAAAATATTTCTCCAAGTTTCTTCGTGTTCTCCGTGCCTCCGTGTTATTTTCTCATGCAATTAATATTGAACTCCCCATTCATTAGACCACAAAAATATTTTTTAAGGTGGTTTCTATTTGTTTGATTGATTTCATTTTTATGTCCCCAAGGAACCTCGCACTGAGCAAAAACCAGAAATAACTTTTTGACCTCCCTCCAAAGAGGTCAAAAAAAGTTATTCTGGTTTTTGTGATCTTAAGTAGTGTCAGAAAGAAAACTCATGATTTTTTCACATTGTTCGCATTGACATGTGATTTCTGATTGCTTAAAAAGGTGTATGGACTTAAGAACTATCAAAATTTTTGTCAAAAAAAAGTT
>CAIYZW010000722.1 GCA_903930725.1 uncultured Bacteroidota bacterium | reverse complement strand
GTGTTAGGTGCATAGCGTTTCGGGCATTCCAACAAATAAAAACGCCAATTTGTGCTGAGCGAAAGCCAAAATTATTTTGTGTGATAATACACATTGGCAGCATCCCGGTAACCTGGCAAATCTAAATACCAATCGGAATAATTTGCTCCGGAAGAGCTGGCCCATCCCAAAAATTTAAGATGTGCTGTGCTGATTTCGTGCTTTTCGATTGGATAATCAAAGGCTACCGGAAACTCGATAGCCCAGGGGAGGTTATTTTGGGTTTTATAATAAATCCCTTGTGCCAGAATGGTGTTATCTTCGAATGTTCCGAAATATGAGGGTTCGGCAAGTGTTGTTGGTTGGTGATCGGCCAGGTGGATTTCCTTGCCTCTTTCGCCATTTTCGATTAGGAACGGATTCCAGTTTTGGATATCAATTTGCGCTGAAGTGTAGGTGGCATCTGTTAAATCCATTAATATATTTAATGTATCCGGTTCAACCCAGGGGTTGTTGGGATTTACATTAACGCCAAATCCGCCCTGCGATACGAGCAGTTTTGATGCATTATCGAAAACAATAATGGTGGTTTGGGCCTGCCCAGTTTCGGTGCCATTTGAGCCAATATTTGCATAGCTTTCGGTAAGTTCGTAACCGGAAACCTGTAAATTAGCCGAAGGGAAATTTTGATTGAGTTGAAATCCAAAACCATTCTTAAAACCGGCTCCAATGGCTTTTATATCAATGGTAGCGAATATCTCGGCAACGAGATTTGATGAACTTGTTACGGTTTTGAAACGATAATCTAAAATCAAGTCATTAAAATCATAATCACCCTGACTTGGCCAAAGATCTTCGAAAGCGAGGCTTCCAAAACCTGACGCGGGATAGAAATTATCGAAAGCTCTTAATGGGTCATTGGGATAATCATCGTCAATATTTAAAACGCCATCGCCATCGGCATCAACATTGGGCAGGGTGTTGTAAATGGTGGTGATTTCCTGCTGCGTGAGGGCGTTGTTGTAAAGGCTTACCTCGTCAATCATTCCATTAACAAACTTCTGGTTGCCGCCATCGGAGCCAATGCTGAAAGGACGGTTATTGTTTCGGAGCAAACCTGTAACGGGTGCGCTGGATTTTAACTGGCCATTTACATAAAATTTCATGGTTGCGCCGTCGTAGGTAAAGGCCAGGAAATACCATTCGTTAAGAATCGGGATTCCCTGATCCCAAATTAATTGATGGTTTACATTATCGGCCATCTGCATCGAGCAAGTCCAGCCCGTCCATTTGCTTTGGCCAAGTCCGTAACCGTCCCAATCGCCTTTTTGGGCAATTTTGGCAGTTTCGTTTCCTCTGGTTTTAACCCAGGCACAAAGGGTGATGCTTTCGGTGATGTCGAGGTTGGGCCTTTCGGGGATTTGCACCCAGTTGGTGGTTCCATTGAAATCGAGGGCGCTGCCAGATACGCCGGTTTGCCAGGTTGCGCCAATGATGGTGCCGGGATTGCCGCCTACTTCGTCGCCTAAGATGGTTCCTGTGTTTTCGTTCATTCGCCAGTGCGAAACTGCGCCACGGGTAATGCCACCATCTTTAAATGTTGGATAAGTTAATTCGGTGAGATTGACTGAGATTTCGTCGGATGTAAGCTCTACGATGGCTTGGTTGATGTGAACTTTTTTGATATGTGAAGGAATTTTTACTGCGACAGGTAAAACCTCGGTTAATCCGTTATAAAAGCCTTTGTAATACATGGTGGTTCCATCTTCGGCCATGATCCGGATGACGCCGCTGCTGGCTTTGGTGATGAGAAAGGTTATGTTGCGGGATGTTTGCCAATCGAACGAAGGGCTTACTACCAAATTTTTGATTGATGTGGCGGGTGGCTGGTTGACTTCGGTTTTGCACGAAACCAGCGCAGACACTATTACCAGAATGAGCAACAATTTTTTCATAGAGAAAAGAATATGTGAACATGAATTGTCTTCAAAATTAGTGCCTTTCGGTGGAAATGGGTAATTATTTTCTGTTTGGCTGATTTGATGCGGTATTTGCAAAGGTAAGGGATCGGGAAACAAAAAATCTCTGTACAATTTCGGGATTAATATTCTGAAAATGGTTCGTTAAACGGATGGATACTGATGTTGAAATGGGATAAATTAAAATGATTTTAGTT
>CAIYZW010000721.1 GCA_903930725.1 uncultured Bacteroidota bacterium | reverse complement strand
TACGCCCTGTGTGTATGGCGCGTTATCTTCGAGGAAGCTGATATCGTTGGTGCGGTTAAAGGCACGTACCCTAAAACGGCCGTCATTCGTCATTTTATACTCAACATTGATGTCGCCAACCACGCTGCTCGTGTTTTGTTGCGAGGAAGTGCCCCGCACACCAAAATTCCCGTCAATCGAAAGCCTGTCGTTAAACAACTGGGTTTCCAGCGCAACCTCAATTTCATCCTCCGTAAGGCTCGAACCCGGCTGATAGTTTATCCCGATGTCAAAATCCTTATTAATCTTCGAAAGCCACCCGTTTAATTGATTAGAAAGCAACTTAAAACCTGTTGACTGGATAGTTGTATTGGCATTGGAATAGCTAAAACTTTTCATTACAAGCAGCGAAAGCATTTGCTGGCTCATCACAGATTGATCGGTGGTGTCGAGCGAGGCAAAAATAATCTGCTTTACATCTTCGGCTACATTGGTAAAATCTATCGAGAATTTAATATCCGGATTAAATAATTCGTTTTGAAGTTCGATTACGCATTTTACCTGAACCCGCGTCCCGTAGGCAGATGCCGAATCGGTTTGAAGCTGCAGCCCGTTGAGCGTTGTTCGTACAGGATAGATGGCTTTGATATTTACAATTGCATCGTAAGGGCTGCCACTCCAGGCAATTTTACTACCCTGGATGATGTCGAATTCGCGCCCGATAAGTTTTTCGAGCGTAAAATAAAACTGACCTTCGTTAATTAAATAATCGCCGCTCATCGTAAAGTTGCCCTGTGGGTTGATGCCCAAACGCAGGTCGCCACTGCCGTTTCCTTTGATATTTCCCATGTTGTAAGGCAAAAAAATCTGAATATCGGCATCGGGGGTCACGCTGAGGTCGAAATTCATGGTAAGCCCTTTCAGATTCATGCGGTAGGATTGCTGCCTCGTGTTGGTAGTATCGGTATTATTAAGGAAAATAATAAAATCGCTTTCATCAACCGAAACTGCCGAACTTATTGGGATTACAATCCTGGTTTCTTTTTCGGTGCGGGCTTTAATATCCATCCGGATGTCGTCAAGCGGGCCAGTGATGTCGAGCGTGCCGGTGGCGAAAGCGGTTCCATAAAACAAATCGTTGTCGCGTGACGTGGTGTTTAATGCACCAAAGTTTTCGTGGGTAATATGAATATTAAAGCCAAAATCTCTAAAATAATCATGATAAATTTCGCCTGTACAAATGGCCGAATGACCCTTTGGATCATAAATATCCAGCTCGTTAACATTAATAAAGTTTTCGCCGATGTCAACCGTGCCACCTGCCGAATAATAAACATTGAGGTATTTAACCAAAACCTGCGTTCGCATCAGATTTACTTTGCCGGTAACTACGGGCTTTTGGTTGGTTCCGGTTAATTTTAACGTACCACTTGCAAGGCTTTCTTTCGAGATATCAACAAACTCGCTTACAAACGGGTTAAATACATCGGTGTTGAGATTATTCAGTTTAACTGCAAAATCGAAGTTTTGTTTAGTCCCCGAAGGCAGATAATTCCCTTTAAGGGTCAGTATTTCGCTTGTTCCGATATTTCCCTGTTTAATGATTCCGAGGTTTACGTCAAGGCTTCCCAGGTTATCGTCCCAGTTTGTATTGAGGCGCAGCAGTCCCAGGTCTTCACCATTAAAAAACAGGTCATCGAGGCGAACGTCAATCAAAAAATTTGGATTCGAATAGAGATTTACAAAAGTAGCCTGGCCATTTAAAATTCCGTTGATATCAACGTCATTGCCTGGTATCAGCAAATCGAGACGTGAAATATCGAGGTCGTAAAAACCAAGGTTCAGGCTGTCGGTGGGATTTTTGGATATTCCTCCTCCAACACTAAATCTTGAACTGTCGCTGTAAAAAACAAAATCATGAAAATAAATCCCTGTCGAATCGGCCACGAGCAGGTTATCCGGCTTTACATTCCAAAACTTCCCGTCAACATTCAAATTAACGTTAGTTAGTTTTGAGTTGAATTGATTCATGCGCTGCAAATTCAAAAAGCCTTCAAAATCGCCGGTGTTGGTGGCTGTGTTGGTTAAATCGTTCCAGGTTAATCTGTAAAAAACCGAATCCGTCCTCAAGGTTGTTCCCAAACGCAAGCTGTCAATGCCAATGCCCAGGCT
>CAIYZW010000720.1 GCA_903930725.1 uncultured Bacteroidota bacterium | reverse complement strand
ACCTGTCCATTCCGGGAGCACCGGCAACTTCATTTATCGCTTTTTCGCAGATGTTGATGATGCCGCCAATGCCGTATTGCAGCGGGTAATAATAATTGATCACCTCGCGCCCCTGCGGCAAGGTGTAACCCGAGTCGAACATACATATGACGGCCCGCATGATGGCTTCCTTTTCTTTATAACCCGGCACCATTTGTTCGTATCGGTGGCCAACATCGTCAACGGATTTGTTGTGCCATTTTCGGGCGGTTTTCAGCAAAATGGGCATTTCTTCTTTTCGCATCCCGAATTTGCCGGCAATCGAAATCACGTTGCCTTCGCTGTGCGTCACGTTTCCACCGCCCTGCCCCATCGTAGTAACTTTGTCGGCAGATATTTTTCCATCTTTTAAAGCTTGTTTATAAAGATCATCTTCGGCAGCCATAAAAAAAGCCTCCGAAAGCCAGGGCAGAGGATAAGAGCCGCGCAGGTAACGGGTTTTGCCCATCACCAATAATTCACCAGGGAAAATTGTCGGGGTAAGGTGTTCAAAACCTGCCTTTAATGCAGCAGCCCGCCGGACAATGGTGATTTCGCCATCAAGTTCTTCCCAGCGCCGGGTGTACCAATACGGAAATTCCATGCTGGCAGATGATTTGGCCTGAAGATAAAGTTCCCTCAGTTTTCCTGCTCGTGGTGTCGGTAATTTTTTTACCGGCCTTTCGGCGATTTCCTCGCTGCGGGAATTGCCGTAAAGGTTAAAAACATTGCCTGAAATTGTTTGATTTGCTGGCATATTTGATGATTTTTTATAAATTGAACACTATTGAAAATCAAGCGTAAAGATAAAAATTTCTTTTGTACGGGAGGGAAAGAATTTGGAAGTATTATTTTGGGGAGGGTCAGAAGACGGAAGAGCGAAGTAAGGAAAGACGAAATGCCGGAATCGTTTTAAAATTTTACTTTCGCAAAAATCTTCGTTCAATGGGGAATCCGAAAAGCATCTTTACAGAAATTGCAGATGATGCAAAATTACTGATTAAAAAGTACAAACTGGCTGCTCTGGCTGTTGTAGCGCTGTTTGTGGTGATAACAATTTTGATACATTTTATGTGGCGGTTTTGGGTAAATACATTTAACTACAGGCCAGTACAACAATTTATGTCCCATGCCCAAGCTTGGTTATCAGCAGTTGTTTTCGATCAGAGTATCTGGTTTATCCGGTATATTTTGCAAATTCCGATTACCACTATCGAAGAGACCAACACCATGTATTTTGCCAACAAAGGCTACATGGCTATCAACCAGAGTTGCTCGGGATTGAAACAAATTATGCAGTTTGTCCTGCTTATCGCTCTTATCCGCGGGCCATGGAAACGCAAATGGTGGTTTATTTTGCTGGGAATTTTGATCGTTCATTTAACCAACCTCTTCAGGGTTACGGGTTTGTCGGTGGTCATCACCACATTGCCGGAATATTGGGATTTTAGCCATGATAATATTTTCAGGCCAATATTTTACATCGTCATCTTTTCGCTTTGGGTTTGGTGGGTCGAGTGGATTTCGGTGGGTAAAAAACCTGCCAGGTCAAATCCTGAATAAAAAGAGGTTGTTTCAAATGTTTTTAAAACGCAAAGAACACAAAGAAAGACGCAAAGGGCCGCAGAGACAATACGTTGAAATATAAATCTTTGCGGTTCTCTGCGTTATAAATCTGCGGTTAAATATTTAATTTAGCGACAGGCTCATTCCCAAAAACAAATTTTTGATTTTATCTCAGGTCGAAATAGCTTTCGCCGATGACTTCATTTTCGTAGTAAAGCGTTACGTTGTACCTTCCCACCATGGCCGATTGGTCTGATTCGCCTTTTTTCCAGTAAACGCAACAATCGAGCGCCTGGCCTTTATAGTCGAAATCGTGTTTTATCGAGTACTGTAATCGCTGTCCCTGGTACAAAAACGAGTATTCGTCGGTTTTATCAACAGCCAGAACAACCTTGTCGGGACGTGAAATCCGGAGGTATACCGCTTTTCTGCCAAAATCAACAAGGGTATTTTGCCCGATCGTAAAGCAAATTCTTACCTGATCGGTACGACTGGCTTTGTCGGTTTCGATTTGTTTGGAACCGCGCTCCTTAATGCCGGTGGCAACAATATTATTGGCCCGTAAAACAGCAGCCTCGGTAAACTTTTTCTCGAGGTTTTGCTTCTCTTCGGTGAGTTCGGTATTTTTCACTTTTTCGCTGCGGTAGTTCTCCCGGATACGCACATTTTCTTCTTTAAGCTCATCGTTAACGGTGTAAAGCGAATCGAGCTGCCGCACATAAACCTGGGCAACATCGCGCAACCTGTCGAGTTTCTTTTTAACCTGGAAATATTCCCATTTGTAGTTGAGCAACTCGGTAATTTCGGTGGCGTTGGCTAAGATGAGGCTGTCTTTAAAAGTCAGTGAATCAGAAAGCCGGCCATATTCGCTTTTGATACGATTATGCTCCACAACAAGCGAATCGAGTTCGTTTTTCAGTTGTACCCGCATCTGTTCTTTTTCGACAGATAACTCTTTGTATTTTGTGTTTGTATTAAAATAAAGGAAACTTACCACAGCAAGTATCACCATCAAAACGATTAACGAAATGATGTAAACCAATGATTTTGAATTTTTTTCAGCCTTCTCCGACATATCTTAAATTTTTTTACTAAAAATTGTAACCTAAACTCAAAAACCGTCCAAAAGTTATTTGAACGGTTATTTTGGAACTTATTTTTTTGCAAAAATAACCAATACTTCAAAACCGATAATTGATGTTTTGCAATTAGTGAGGAACATTTCCGGACTTGATTGATTTTGCAGGATCGGCGATTTTAAATTTTTCTGGATAAATCCGGTTCATTTCATTGGTCCATTCTTTCGGATAACCCACTTCATGGATGGTGCCTTTTTCGTCTTTTACATAGCCGTCGTTGTATCTGGTGATAAGCATTTCGCCCAGTTCCAGCCAGCTCTGATGAACTTTTTGACCCCATTTTGCCGAATAGTTGGTGAGCATTTCGGTTCGTTCATTTTTTGGCATATCCAAAACTAATTTTGTGATGGAATCCTGCTCGCCAATCATTCTGCTTTCGAGCTCCGACTGCACTTTTTGGATATCCTTAATCATGTAAGAATATTTAAGATTGGCAAAATTGGACACAAAATTAAATGCCCACCACATTGCTTCACGCGAAAATTTGTTGATGTCGCCTTTGGTGAATGGCTCGGGAACCGAAGTATTTCCAACGTAAATAGGAACCCAGCAGGTAAAATACGTGTCGTCTACACCAAACCAGCAGATGCCACCAATTTCATCGGGCAGCCACGAACGCATTTGCCCGATGTACGAAAACGCTGTATTTATTGATGAAACAGGCCTTTCCCATGAATATTTCTCTTTATTTCCATCTTCCCACGAAAGTGGCCTCCAGCGGTTCGGGCTTCCAAACGGGCCGGCATCCATGCCTTGCGTCATGTCGTAAGGTGTGCCTTCGTAATGATCCCTGACCAGACTCATCACATCAGTAAGCGCAATTTTCTTGTCCGGTTTTATCCAGAGCGGGTATCTTTCGGCGCCTTCAACGCCGCGATGATAATCTGATGAAAGTTCGAGTGAAGGGGCTGCTCTCCTGAAAAGGCTCCAAACTCTTGATTCGCAATATTTCAGGCGATCGGGCGAATGTGGGTTGTAAACTTCGTTAAAACGGAATGGCTCGCCGGATTCCGGCTTGTAGTAACCTTTTTCGATCGCAAAACTGATGGCATTTTTTGAGTACAGACAATTTTCGGGATCGTTCAGCGGAAACTCACCAATCCGCGCCATGTTCGCATGTGCCGCGATGTTTCCATCCGGGATTTTCACAGCCACCCAAATGGCGCCTTCGCCTCCATCGCCTGTTCCGACCATCTCCAGAATCCAGGCTTCGTTGGGATCGACCAAAGAAAACGATTCGCCTTCGCTGCCGTAGCCGTATTCTTCGACCAGCGATGTTATCACCAGAATCGCTTCACGGGCTGTTTTTGCCCTTTCAAGCGCCAAACTCATCAAATGCCAGTACTGGAGATACTTTGAGTGATTCCATAATTCTTCTCTTCCGGTAAAAGTGGTTTCGCCCACTGCCAGTTGGTGTTCATTCATCTGAAAACCAATAACAGCAAAGGTGTGCGGCACCTGGCTTATTTTGCCTGGTTTTCCGTTTTTGCCAGCAGGAAATTCCAACGAATCTCCGGGTTGATGGTCGGCAGCAGCCTTATTCGTAAGCTGATAAAGCCATTCGCCATCGTTGGTGTAAACCAAAAAAGCCGAGCCATCGGCGGAAGCGCCCTTTGTTACAAGTAAATTGGTGCAGGGGAAAACCAGCAATGTCTGAAGAAAAAAAAGACAAAGTGCAAAAATGCGTTTCAACGATTTCATCAGTAAGATTTTTTATTAAAAATATCAGTCGGCTTAAGCCAGATAACAAGGTGAATATTAATGATTTTGATTGATAAACAACGAATTGGTGTATCGAAATATCCGGTTAACTTTTGATTTGCGAAATTTCATTTCTTGCATTTGAATTGATTGATTAAATCTTTATCAAAAACCTAAAATTCAGCTTTTTCGACGAGCCGGTAAACCGGATAAGGAAAATAATCGCCGCCCCATTGCGGTACCAGATATTTATCGAAAAAATTCCAAAAGAGCAGGCCATCATCCGACTGAGGTTCAAGCAGGCCGGCGGCCAGATTTCCCAATTTTTGGCCTGTTTTGACGACGTAAGTCCCGGCAGGAAATTCTTTTTCTTCCCGGATAAATTCGCCTTTAACCGATTGCGTGTAATGTCCCTGGTTTAACCTTTCGGCCCCTTTTAATTCGTTGATTTTAAATCGCTCAACCTTTACGACAAGATTTTTTTGAAGCTGCTCCACCACAATTCCGTGATTTTTTAAATTATCGAGAACATCTTTGTCGGGGATGGCCAAAATGTAGGCAAAAGGCATTTTTATACTTTTTGAAGGGAAATAGTCGGCGATGTATGGCACCGTGACAGTGCGTTGGCGGTTGCTTTGTTTGTAACGCCAATAACCTTGTACGCCGGGAATAGTGTCGGCTTCATAAGCTTTGATGGTAATTTTTTCGGGCGTTGGTTTCCCCTGGTACTCGATGGCAAACGAATCTTTGCCAGCCTCAAAAGTTCTGTTAACCAATTGTTCATCTGCCCGTTTTAGCAGTTTTAAAATATCGCTTTTGTTTGCCGAGGCATAATCCAGAATTGCCCTCAGTAAAAAATAGCAACCCTGCACGCGGGTTTTATAATCGGCGTAAACGTAATTTTCGTTCAAAATGGCCAACCTGTTTCTCACACCGATATAATTCACAAGATAGCGGGTTTCGCAGGCTTCCGAAATCCAGCCTTTGTCAATGTTAAGCCGATCTATAAATTCGCCATAAAAAATGTTTTCCACTTTGTAATTTTCCAAAAGCTGTGTATGAACTTCGGGCATCATTTTGTCGCGCATAAAATTGATGAGGCTGCGGCTGCCGTTTGAATTCATCATCCAGGTAAAAGTAACCGGTTCCTGATGGTATGAGCCGTTGGTGGTGTGGCAATCAACGGTAATTGCCGGATCCCACACATTAAAAATTTTGCCTGTAACAGCGCCAATTTCGGGGGTCTCCAGTTTCATGGCATCGCGGTTTAAATCGAGAAACTGCCCGTTGTAACGCACACCCACACCATTTGCCGGGCCAACCTGGTTTGTACGGTTTTTTGTACTGATTTTGTCATTTCCATCGGCATTGAGGTTAGGAACGATCAATACAATAACGTTTTTCAGGATTTCCGATTTGGGGTCTTTTAATAAATCCCTGGCAAGCATCAGGCTGGCTTCTTTGCCTTCAACTTCGCCGGCATGAATATTTGCCTGGATGTAAACCACGATGCGTTTATCGTTCTTTAAATCAGCGGTAGATTTTGGCAAAGGATTCGCGATTATCAACATCGGGATTTCTTTTCCTTCTGTGGAAACAGCGATGTTTTCACATTTTACAAAAGGTGAGGTTTTTAAAAGCTCATTAATAAAATCACGTACTTCATAAGAAGTGGCAGTAGTTTGAAAATCAGATTTTTCGGCAATGGTGAGCAGTTGCTGGCTTTTGGCTGAAAATGCTGCAAATAAAAGCAGGGCAAGGAAAAGCTGTGTTTTTTTCATTTGAATAATGTTGTAAGAAGATCATTAGCTATATAGTTCTTGTCAGATATTCGGAATAATCCTTCACAATTGCCTGGTATTCTTTATCGAACAACGAGGATGAAATCATAAAATCGGCGGTTGCGCGGTTACAGGCGGTTGGTGTGTTGTATAAAACGGCAATCCGCAAAAGCGCTTTTACATCCACATCGTGGGGCTGCGGTTGCATGGGGTCCCAGAAAAAAATCAGGATATCAATTTTCCCTTCGGCAATCATGGCGCCCAGTTGTTGGTCGCCACCCAGCGGCCCCGAGCGGAGTTTGATGATTTTGGTT
>CAIYZW010000719.1 GCA_903930725.1 uncultured Bacteroidota bacterium | reverse complement strand
TGGGGAATTCAATTAGGACGCCGTTTCCGGGCATTAAAACTTTGGTTTGTAATTCGTTCATTTGGGATAAATGGTCTTAGGGAAAAGATAAAAAGCCACATCCTCTGGGCAAACGAATTTGCAGGCTGGGTGGCTCAAAGTGATAACTTTGAACTTTTGGCTCCGTCGCCACTGGCAACAGTTTGTTTCAGGTTAAAACCAGCAAATCAAGATGACGAGGAAGTTCTAAACACTGTAAATGCCCGATTAACTGAAGCCATTAATGCAACAGGCAAAATTTTCCTTTCACACACCAAACTCGATGGGAAATTTACCCTTCGTTTTGTTGTTGGACAGACCAACACCGAACATCATCACATCGAAAATGCCTGGCAAATAATAAAAGACACCTCTACCCTGTTTGTTTAAATTCATTAATACATAAAAATATGAAAACCAGAATTTCGATCATTGCAACAGCTTTAATTATTCTTTTTTTGGTTGGGTGTATTCCGTCAATCCATCCTCTGTACACCAGCAACGACATAGCTTACGATCCTTTGCTCGTTGGTGAGTGGTTTGAAAAAGACAACTCCAATCGCTGGGTTTTCGAAAGTGATGGAGATTCGGCCTATAATCTGGTTTACTTCGAAAACGGCATTTTTGGAAACGATTCCCTCGAAACCCGCTCAGATTTTAATGTCCATCTTGTAAAGCTTGGAAACTATTACTTTTTGGATCTCTATCCCGGCGATAATAAACATATTCCGTTATCCGGGCTGCTTTCTTCGACACTTTTGCCAGTGCATACTTTTGCCAAACTGGTTTATAATAACGGCGAATACGCGATAAGTTTTTTTAGCAGCGACTGGCTCCAACAGTCAATCCAGAATAAAACAATCAAAATTGCTTACGAAAATACAAGCGATCAAATCGTACTTACCGCCTCAACCAAAGATTTGCAGGAGATGGTGATAAATAATTTTGATAATACCGAAGCATTTATCGAACCCAAAACCCTGGTAAAAGTGAAGAAATAGCCTTTGGAACAAGCTTTTTGGCCAATGGAAATGATAAGATTAAACCATCTTTCCAAAATAAAACAATTATTCCATATTTTATCATTTATTCCATATTTGAACTTTCATTTTCAGATACGGAAATAATCCAATTTTGTACACTTACAAGCCATTTCGGGACACTTGCTTATTTGTACTTGTATTTTACTCCATTCATAGCCTAAATTTGATGACACGCTACAATCAGAAAAACTGGTTAAAAGGCGTAATTGAAAAACGATTACTTCAAATTTAAAACTGCACGAGTTATGAAAAAACTAAAAGGCAAACTGCTGATTATTGAAGATGAACCTACTAATGTGGGTATTTTAAGTAATGTTCTTAAAAGTGGGCATTTTGAAGTAACTTACTCGACCAATAACCTGGAGGTTCAATCGCTTTTGCAGAATCAACCTTTTGATTTGGTTTTACTTGACACAAAAACATCAGATATTGATGGGTTTCAGGTTTGCCGGGAAATCCGGTCGAACAAAAAAACCAAAGAAATTCCCGTAATTTTTCTTACCGCTTTGGATAAAGCCGAAATTAACGAAACTATCAGATGTGGTGGCGACGATTACATCATCAAACCATTTAATACGAAGGAGTTAATTGAAAAAATAGAAACCAGAATTATGCTAAAACGCAACAAAGTTATGTTTCACCAAAAATCCTCCGAAAGTTGCGACAGTTTAAAAATACTTTCGGAAGAAGTTGGCAAAATGAAGAATGAAATCAATAGTTTAAAAGAAAAAAACAATAATCTACTAAAAACAACCCGGGAATTTGCAGATCTCGAAAGGCTGAAAAACAGTTTTTTACGTATGATTTGCTCCGAGTTAAAAACGCCTGTCAGCGGTATTTTAGGATTTAGTGAAATCCTCAACGAAAATCCTACCAGCAGCGAAAATAAAGACATCATCGAAACCATCGTTTTTGCCTCAAAAAATCTTAAAGATTATGCCGACACAGCATTAATGATAACCCAGATTGAGCCAGAGCAAATCAACGAAAACATGCGCCCTACAAAACTAAGCAGCCTTGTTGATTACGCGCTTTCGGAGACAATGCATGAATTTTCGAAAAAAGAAATCGAAATTTGTTCAAATCTTACCGACGAACTCAGCGAAATTATTATCGAACCTGGGCTTATTAAAGATGTTATCCAGATTATTTTATCAGATGCCGCAACAAATAGCCCATCAAAAGGGATGATCACGATAAATCTCACCGAATTTACAAATAAGATAGCGTTGGAAATTGGCGATCAGGGACGGGGATTTTCGGCTGAAAAGCTTAGAAATATTCAGGATTTTTTAAAGAAAGATGTTCAGTCACACCGGTCGGAGTGGGCGGGAATGCACTTTGCCATTATCAAATTTATAATGCACATTCACAAAGCCCAGGTTCAAATCGAAAACAGTAAAAACGGTGGAAGTCTCGTACGTCTGATTTTCCCGGTAAACCTGTCAAAAGGAAAAATGATGCACCAGGCACTTTCTCAGCTCAATTAATTACAAATCTGTTTTGGGATGTAAAACTATTCATTGAGCAGGAGTACTTTCCTGAAAAATCCAGGTTGTTCGATCTAATTCTTGTCCAGTAAATTCTCGAACAAAAAATCAGTCATTCTCGAATAAAGATGAAAAGTTGTGTTTGTCCCGGTGTAAATACCATGATTTGAGTTTGGATAGACCATCATTTCGAAATCTTTGTTAGCCGCCACAAGTGCAGTTACAAAATCGTAGGTATTTTGGGCATGAACGTTATCGTCGGCCATACCATGAACAATCAGCAATTTCCCATTCAGTTTATCAGCGTGGCTTAAAGGCGAGTTTTCATCATAACCTGAAGCATTTTCCTGTGGTGTTCGCATAAAACGCTCGGTGTAGATGTTGTCGTAATACCGCCAGTTTGTAACCGGTGCAACAGCTATTCCGGCATCAAAATAGTCTGCTCCTTTTGTCATACAAAGTGCCGACATATAGCCTCCATAGCTCCAGCCAAATATCCCGATGTTCGCTTGATCAACATAAGGCAAAGTTTCCAGATATTTTACAGTTTCGATATAATCTTCGGTTTCGTACTTCCCCAGTTGAAGGTAAGTTTGCTTTTTAAAAACTTCTCCTCTCGCGCCTGTTCCACGGTTATCAACCGAAACGATAATGATTCCCTCCTGACTCAAATAACGATCCCACAGGTCGCCGCTGCCGTATGTATTTAAAACGGTTTGAGAACCGGGGCCACCATAAACATCAAATAAAACCGGATATTTTTTAAGAGAGTCGAAGTTTGGAGGCATAATTTTCCAGGCATTTAGCAAAGTTCCATCCAATGTTTTAACGGTAAAAAACTCCTTGGCCTGGAAATTATAGTCTTTCCTTGTCTGGCAAAGGTTCTTATTGTCCTGTAAAACTCTGATTTGCTTACCAGTTTTCACTTCATTTATGGTGTAAACCGGTGGGGTGTTTGCATCCGACCAGGTTTTGACAAAATATTTATAATTGCTGCTAAAATCAGCTCTGTTTGTGCCGGCCTCAGGAGTAAGACAGGTTTTATTCTTCCCGCTAAAATCAACCACAAAAACATTTCTGTCCAAAGGTGAAACCTCGGTAGAACGGTAATAGATTTTGCGGTTTTCCTGATCAATCCCAAGCAAGTCGGTAACCTCCCAACTGCCAGCGGTAATTTGTTTAACTTTCTCTCCGGCAAGATTGTAAAAATAAATATGATTAAAGCCATTGATTTCATTAGTAAAAACAAAGTGAACACCATCTTTTAAGAAAGTAAGATTATCAAAACTCTTATCCTCGATATAGAATTTATTTTCCTCTGAATAGATGGTTTTTGAAATGCCTGATTCAGCATTTGCAAGTAATATTTCGAGATGATTCTGAAGCCGGTTCAGTCGCAGAAAGGCAAGGGTATTTCCATCGTTGGTCCAAAGAATCCGTGGGATGTACTGATCGGTTTCCGAACCAGTATTTATCGCTTTTGTGTTACCGGTTTCGATATCAAAAACATGAACTGTGACTATTGAGTTAGCTTCGCCGGCTTTTGGATATTTAAATTTGGAGATTTCCGGATAAAGCTCGCCGTAATTTTCGATTGACCACTCCTTAACCCGACTTTCGTCGAAACGCATAAAAGCGATTTTTTTACCATCCGGCGACCAGCAAAAGCCTTTTGTGATGGCAAATTCCTCTTCGTAAACCCAATCGGTAGTTCCATTGATGATAAATCCGGCTTTACCATCGGTGGTGATTTGCTGTTCAAAACCAGTTAAAATATCCTTAACAAAAATATTGTTATCCCGAACAAAAGCAACTTTGGAAGCATCTGGTGAAAAGTCGGCAAGTTGTTGCTTTCCATTTTCCGAAAGCGAAGTAAGCTGCCTGGTTTTCAAATCGAAAATGTAAAAAGCAGATTTGGATGAATGTCGGAAAATTGACTCCGTTTGGGTGGTGAACAAGATTTTTGATTCGTCAGCACTAAAATCAAATGTTCGCATTTCGATTGCAGTTGAGTCTCCTTTTGGAATCAATTCGCTGGCGGTAACGATATTTCTAACAAAATCGCCGGTTTTGTAGCTAAAAGCGTTTATCGAGTCCTTTTTGGATTGAAAAAAAAGCTCACCATCATTCATTGGCCTGATTCCTCTGGCACTTTTTGGATAGAGCGTCCCACCTTTCAAAACGAGATCGAGTGTAAGTTTTTTGGTAGGTTGTTCCTGCGAATGAGCAGGTATTGCCAATGCCAGAAGGAAGCAAAGCGTGAACAGCAGCATAAAATTTCGTTTCATCGGTTTGGATAATTTGTTAAAGATTGAAGCAATAAAAATAGCATTTGCCAAAAGTAGAAATTAAAGCATTTATTTTTAGGATAAAATAGCGATTTTATTACTTTTGCGGGGCAAATTTCGAAATGCCGACGTGTTAGCTCGGTTAGGAATTTGAAAATATTGGGATGTTAGCTCAGTTGGTTTAGAGCGCTTGCTCGACAAGCAAGAGGTCGTTGGTTCGATTCCAATACGTCCCACAAAACTAATTTGGC
>CAIYZW010000718.1 GCA_903930725.1 uncultured Bacteroidota bacterium | reverse complement strand
TCTTTAAGTGTAAAAGGGAATGGAAAGGTTACCACTCAGGACAGGAAAACTTCTCCTTTTTCCGAAATAAGAATTTCGTGTTCAGCCGATGTTTTCCTGAAACAGGGAACTTCGGAAGCAATTACAGTTAAAGCCGACGAGAATATTATCTCACAAATCACAACCGAAGTCAATGGCGGAGTGCTCGAAATTGATGTCGAAGGAAACATCTGGAATGCCGAAGTGATGGAAGTTTATGTAACCGTAAAAAATCTCGAAAAAGTTATGATAAACGGCTCGGGCGATGTAAAAAGTGAGAACGCCATCCAGGGTATTGATTTCGCTGTAAACATCAATGGTTCAGGTGATGTTGCCCTCGAATTGAATGTAAAAAGCCTCGAAACAAAAATTAATGGTTCGGGTGATGTAAAAGTTTCAGGGGTACAGGGAAATTTTAACCTCAAAGTAGGTGGTTCAGGCGATTTTATTGGCGAAAATCTAAGTCTTGAACTTTGCGAAATCGAAGTTAACGGTTCAGGTGATGTAAAACTCAGCGGCACAGCCAACAAGATAAAAATCCGGCAATCGGCCTCCGGCGATGTAAACCTTTTCAACCTTCCGGCCGAAACTGTCGAAGCACGTACAAATGGTTCGGGCGATGTGGTGCTTTTTGTAAATGGGACGCTCACGGCAACACTCTCTGGCTCCGGCGACATCACCTACAAAGGCGAGCCTAAAAATGTTGATGTTTCAGCCACCGGTTCAGGCGAAGTGTATCACAGGTAAATCTTAACTTCTCAAAAACAAATTCAATAATTTAATCATCAAATAAAACAAATCGTCATGATAAAAAAAGCATTGGTAATTACTTTTGGCCTGTTCTTAGGTCTGATAACATTGGTTTCGGCAGGTTGCAACTTAATGGAAGGAATTGATGGAAACGGAAAAGTTGTTAAAGAAACCCGGAATGTAGGTTCCTTCGATAAAATCGAAATCGGTGGAGCATTTAAGGTTTTCCTGAGCCAGGGAAGCATCGAATCGCTGGTTGTTGAAGCCGACGAAAACCTGATGAAAATCATCGAAACCGACGTTCGTGGTGGGAAACTCATCGTCGAGACGAAAGAAAACATCCATGACTCAAAAAAACTTAACCTTTATATCACCGTCAAAGATCTTACAAGTCTTGATGTTTCGGGTGCGGTCGAATTAACCACCGAAGGAAAACTCGAATTAAAAAACCTCGAATTTGAAGGAAGTGGCGCATCCGAAATTAAAATGAATTTTACTGCCGAACGCGTAGATGGAAACTTTTCGGGAGCCAGCGAAATCGAGTTTGAAGGAAGTGCTGGTTTTTGCAGGTTGGATATGTCGGGAGCTTCCGAATTGGATGCCGAAGCTTTTGTTGTTAAAGAATTCGACCTCCAATTAAGCGGAGCAGGCGATGCCGATATAAATGTTACCGAAAAACTTAAAGCAAACGTTTCGGGAGCTGCAAACGTGAGCTACATCGGCGACCCGCAGGTTGACAGCGAAATTAGCGGTGCCGGTTCGGTAAAAAAACGCTGATCGTTAAAACCGAAATAATGTATTTTTCGATAAAAGTCCCGCCAAACGCGGGACTTTTCTTTTGATATCAGGCTCTTCAATCAACCTGTTCATTGGGGTTTTGGAAGAATTTCTTTTGAGAAGAAGAAGTTCAGAAATAGCAAGCCTCGCAGGGCAAATTAAAAACGTACTTTCGCTTTTGAATTTTCTTACCATTTTTAAGATGAAAACACAACAGGTTTTATTCATTTTCCTTTTCGGGATTTTCGCAAATTGCGGGATGGCACAGGATAAAGAGGTTTGGCCATCGTTCCGCGGGAACCCAGCGCTTACTGGTATTTCGGAGGTCTCGATTCCCGATTCGATGAAACTGCTTTGGTCGATTCAGGCTGGTGATGCCATTAAATCTTCGGCGGTTATTGGCAATGGCAAAATCTTTATCGGGTGCGATGATGGCTTGGTTTATTGCCTTTCGAAAGATGGTGAACTTGTTTGGAAATCGGGGACCGAAAGCTCGGTTGAGGCGCCGCTGTTATTGCTCGACAATACCATTTTTGCGGGAAATCTTGAAGGTAAATTGATGGCACTGGATGCTAAAACGGGTAAGATAAAATGGGAATACCTTACTGATGGACAGATTTCGGGTTCTTCAAACTGGGCATGGGCGCCTGGCAATAAGAAAAAATGGATTCTTACGGGTAGTTACGATTATTTGCTTCACTGTGTGGATGCCGAAACCGGAAAACTTATCTGGCAGTACGAATCGAGTAATTATATTAATGGTGCGGCTGCTGTTGCAGGCAAAATGGCTGTCTTTGGTGGCTGCGATGGCCACCTTCATTTGATTGATATTGAGAAAGGCGACACCATTTCCAAGATAAATATGGGAACTTACATTGCTTCGTCGGTGGCGCTGGAGGGACAAAGGGCTTATTTTGGCAACTACGACGGTGCTTTTTTTTGTGTTGATCTGATCACTAAAAAGGTTGTATGGAGTATCGAAAACCCGGGGGTGTTTATTGCTTCGCCTGCAGTAAGTGGCGATGCCGTGGTGATTGGTTCGCAGGATAAATATTTGTATTGTTTTGATAAAGCCAAAGGAACCCTGCGCTGGAAATTTAAAACACTGGGTAAAATAAATGGCTCGGCGGTGATAGCGCGCAACCGCGTGATATTTGCTTCGGGAGATGGGCGGATTTATTTGCTCGATTTGGCAACGGGCAATAAAATATGGTCGTACGAAATTGGCAGCCCCATGAGCGGAGTCCCGGCAGTAACGAACGGTTTGATTGTAATCGGATCGGAAGACGGATTTGTACATGCTTTTGGAAGCGTGGAATGATTGAAGATTGGAATAAT
>CAIYZW010000717.1 GCA_903930725.1 uncultured Bacteroidota bacterium | reverse complement strand
TCGGTAATGTCGCGGATAATTGAGAGCGCTTCATCTTCGGTAATAGCCAGAATACGGTCCTCGAAATACCGGAGTTCGCCATTAATCGGAAGCTCATATTCAAAGGTAATTGTTTCGTGCAGCAGGAATGTCTGGTTAAGCGCATTGATGGCTAATGCGGCAACTTGGGGAGGAAGAATTTCTTCAATTTTACGACCTATGAATACATCAGGCGGAGCATACAACGAATCAAGAGATCCGGTATGGGATCCAAGAAAAACTCCGTTTTTCCCAAGACGGAATAAAATATCAGGAACGGCCTGCAAAATGGCTCGGTTTTCGGCTTCCCGCTTTCGCAGGAGCTCTTCGGATTGCTTTCGTTCGGTGATATCAATGGCATATCCTGTGGTACCAATAATTTCGCCTTTCTCATCAAAAACAGGGGTTTTGAAGGTTTCAAACCATTTGGTTTCGCCTTTGTCGTGAACGGGTTCTTCAACCCTGTATGGTTTTCCCGATTTCAAAACTTTTAAATCGTCTTCACGATACAATTTGGCAAGGTCCTCCGGCCAGATATCAAAATCGGATTTTCCGGTTAATTGTTCTTTGCTTTCAACACCGCACGATTTGGCGAAAGCCTCGTTGGTAGCCAAAAACCGGCTTTGGGTATCTTTAAGCCAAACAATTCCGGGCTGGTTTTCGATAATTGCCGAAAGATACGCTTCTCGTTGCCGAAGGGCGGAGATAGCCTTTTTTTCCTGGGTAATATCCATAATTACACCAATAAAACCCTCGGTGGTTCCATCGGCATGAACAATCGGGCTATGGCTGATTTTTACCTGAAGCTTAGTTCCGTCTTTGCGAACATAAATCCATTCGGTTGTTTTTAAGAGCATGTTCCGGAGTACTTCCGAATAAATTTCGTCATTAGTTCCTTCGGTTTGATGGGAAAATTCTGTGAAAACCTGTTTCAGTTCATCTTTATCATGAAACTCGCGGGGCCGGTATTTTCCGATTACCTCATCAGCACTGTAACCTAATAATTGCTCAGCCGCTGGATTAAAAGTCTGTATTACACCAGCCGAATCTGTGGTGATAATGGCAAGACCGGCATTGTCGAGTATTGCCTTTTGGAGGTTGGATAACCGGAGAATTTCCTGTGTGCGGAGTTCTACCCTTTCTTCGAGATGAAGGTTGGTAGCGTTTAATTTTTCAAGCGTTTGTTGCAGGGTATTTTCGATAAGTTTGCGCTCGGTAATGTTGATTAAGTTACCAATAATCCTCACTGTTTTTCCATGTTCAACCACCGGTTTTCCAGTGGATCTTACCCATAGGTTTTCGCCTTTGGCATTGATAAAGCGCACTTCGATATCGTAAGGATCCTGTTTATTTATAGCACTTTCGAATGACTGCCAAACCAGTTCGAAATCATCCGGATGATAGTATTTTGATCCCTCTTCGGCTTCTGAAATCTTTGCCCCATAGATTTCAAAGATTTCATCGGTAAATGATGATACTCCTGTTCTAACATCATATTCCCAACCTCCGATTTTGGATAATCGCTGGGTTTCATTCAGCAGGGTTTCGCTCTTACGCAAAGCAAATTCTGTCATTTTCCGTTCGGTGATATCCATGTCGGTTCCCCTGTAACCGCGCAGCGTTCCGTCGTCATTAAGTATCGGAATTCCGTTTGTTGAAACCCAAACTTCGTTGCCATCTTTTCCAATGGCAAAGCTTTCGAGGTTGTTAAACGATTCTTTGCGATCGAAAACTTCGAACGCCATTTTTGCAAACATCTCGCGTTCTTCTTCAGGATGAAAGTCGTAGAAATGTAACTTTCCTACAACCTCATCGGGACGATACCCGATTACCTGCTCTGCCACTTCGCTTATGTAGGTGTAAAGGCCATTTGCATCCACTTCCCAGGTAATGGTCCGGCTTTGCTTTGCCAGTTGTTCGAAACGTGAATTGGATTCTCTGAGGGATTCTTCGGCTTGTTTTTGTTCGGTAATGTTCTGAACGATGGCTATAAGGCGTTTTTTCCCTTCATAAGTTATTAATCCCGTCGAAATATTAACCTGGAAAACAGTCCCGTCCTTATGCTGGTGTTTACTTTGTATAACATGTCTTTGTTCGGGTTGCCAGTCGTTCCAGGCTTTCAAAATTTCATTCCGGCTCATAGGTAATTCATCCGGGTTCTCAGGGAAAAGATCGAAGACTTTTAACCGCAGCAGTTCATCCTTTGAATAACCCAACTGCTGGCATGCTTTGCCATTAACATCAATGATATTGCCTTCCAGGTCGTGAAGATAGATTCCTTCGGATGACTGGTCAAACAAAGAATGGTATTTTTCCTCGCTTTTCCGAAGGTTTTCCTTTTCGATGTGCTCGTTGGTGACATCAATAGCTGTAATCAAGCACATTTGGGAGTCCTCATCCCTGATTCCGGTAAGTTTTAAATAGAGTGGAAAGCCAGTGTCAGTCGAAAGGTTAATTTCACAGGAGGACTTAACACCACTCTCGAAAAGCTGGTTGAGGAACAAATAAAAAGTCTGCCTGGTTTCGCTTGAAATAAAAGACGCAAACTGCTTGTTTTTCAAATAAGAGCGTTCTTTGCCAAGCATTTGTGCTCCGGTGAGATTTACCTCAATTATTTCGGCTTTTGGCGAAAACAAAAAATAGCCCGAAGGTGCAAAGTCGTACAATTCGGTGTATTTTCGGGAATCGGCTTCTGCCAGGGTTTTTGCCTGTAAAAGTTCTTCGTTCTGCATTTCCAGCTCAATCTGATGCACCTCAAGCTCGTGAATGAGTTTGGGGGTGTCGGCTTCCGAATGTGAGGAAACTGCTTTCGACGGCTTGTTTTTTAAAAGTTCTTCCGCCTGTTGCCGAAGAGCACCAGCTGATTGATGGTTTTTTTCCATAATAAATCAAGTTTTACTGTCGATATTATAATTTTTCAGTTTTTTTATTCGTGTATTTCATTCAATGTTCAATGGAATATTCCCGATAATCCATAG
>CAIYZW010000716.1 GCA_903930725.1 uncultured Bacteroidota bacterium | reverse complement strand
GGATTAAGCACTTTACCCGAAAGCATTTCAGGCAATTCAAATCTTACGCATCTAAACCTGAGCAAAAATAATTTTTCGTCAATTCCTGCCGAAATTGAGCAATTGTACAATCTTACTTTTTTAAATCTCTGCGAAAATAATATTGGCGATATTTCCGGCAGGATTGCAAACCTAAAAAGCCTGAAAAGACTGGTTTTAAGCGACAACAATATTTCGGTACTTCCCGCCGGTTTTGGCGATTTAAGCCAACTTGGCCATCTTTACTTAGATGGAAATAAAATGGTTGGTTTTCAGGATGAAGTTACCAGGTTAAAAAATCTTACCCATCTCATCATTGACAATAACCCGATGCCCAACCTTTCCGATTCCGTTGTGAGGCTGAAAAACCTGAAATACCTCAGTTTTACCATTCAGCCGCAAACCGACGTAAAACAAATGGTTGAACTGATAAATGAGATTCAAAATCTTACTTCGCTTTCGCTGAATTTGGATACGTTAACGCAGTTTCCGGTGCAACTTACAAACCTCAAAAACATTGACGAACTTTATATTTCATCCAAAAAAATTACCAGCCTGCCTTCAGAGTTGGGCGGTTTAATAAATTTGAAGAAATTGAGCCTTGATATGCCGGAACTCCGGGTTTTGGCCGACACTTTTAAAAACATGGACAGGCTTGAACGGGTCGTTATCAGAAGCATGTATTTATCGCCTGAAACGCTGCAAATATTGGAAAACAACATGCCTGGATGCGATATTAATACTCAGGATCAACTGTTGAAATAAATTTGAATGTTATGAAAAAATTGACGCCATACATATTATTTCTGCTGATTGGAATTTCGATTGTTGCTTTTTCTTCAGTAAAAGTTGCGGCACAAAGCAGTGAAGAAGCTTTCAGATCTGAAAAATACGCCCGTGCCATAGGTCAGATTGTGGATCAATCGGGCGGGAAATTCGACAGGGAAATGGTAATTCAGCAACTTCTGCAAAGAAATCCACAAAACAACAAAGAAAATCGTGATCCAAAAAATCCTTTGGATGGACTTATTTTAACCCCTACCATTGATGTTGTTGGTTATGATGGCAGCGACAGTGCCAGGTTTAAATACTCACCTGCAGGCCCACCCATTCCGACTCTGACTTATCTGGAAAACCCGAATTTGATGGGGTCATCAAGAATTACCAATGATTCAATAATTATTGATATTGAACCCAATAATTCAGATGAGGCACGATTGGGTAGATTCATCGCCACAGCCCAATTCCAAGGAAACGCCATAACCGATACTGCCTGGATACTTCAGGAGCCCCAGCCACAGAAATTAATCTATGTTTCGCCAAACTACCTTTCGGTTTCTCCACAGGGAGGAATTACCGGAAATTTCATCATCACCTATTTTAATATTGATGATTGGGAAGCAGTTATTCCAGATCAAAATCTGGATTGGATATCAGAGATTTCTTCTACCCACAATGACTCTCCCGATTTGATCTCCTTTCTTATCGAGCCTAATACTGGCAACACTTTCCGTGAAACCGACATCGAAATTCAGGATGTGGATGATCCGAATGTAAAAGATATTATTCACATTTACCAATATGCTGATACAACGGAATATTTGTTTGCCCTGCCAAAATACAACGAAATCAATCCTGATAGTGGAACACTTAATGTGGCGGTTTATTCAAATATTGAATGGACTGC
>CAIYZW010000715.1 GCA_903930725.1 uncultured Bacteroidota bacterium | reverse complement strand
TTTGACCGGATTTTCATCAGATAAAAACCTTTTGGAAGCCAGCTCACATCCAAATCAATCTTGTCTGGATTGGTAAATGATTCCTGTGAAATTTGTTTCCCCCTGATATCGAAAATCCAAATGTTGGTTTCACCTGGAATCCGTTCGTCGAATGTAAATGTAACTTTTTGATGAGCCGGGTTTGGATAAATGCTGATTTTTGATTCCAGCGAGAAAATTTCATTTACCGGAACAAGCCCGCCGTTGGTGGTTTTTAGGATGGTTCCGTTTGCACCAACCACACAACCTTCATCCGGATCAGTAAAATAAACAGCATATAAATCGTAATTTGTTCCACTGCTCAAAATCTCCCAGTTTGAGCCGCCATCTGTGGTTTTCAGGATTGTCCCTTTGTCTCCGGCAATATATCCGTTGCTGCTATCCGTAAAATAAACCGATTCCAGCCAGTTTGTTGTCCCGGATGATTGTGCTGTCCAGGTATTACCACTATTGGAAGTTTTCAGGATTGTGCCACCAAAGCCTACCACAAAACCGGTTTCGGCATTTACAAAATACACCGACCACAAATCAAAAGCTGTTCCGCTTGCCTGTGATGACCAGCTTGTGCCGCCGTTGGTAGTTTTTAAAATATGCCCACCAGAGCCAGCTAAATAACCTGTGGAGGGATTTGTAAAATAAGCAGCATTAAAATTTAAGCTGGTACCTGTCGAAACTCCAGTCCAACTTTCGCCGGCATTTGATGTTTTTATTACTGTTCCAAGCTCACCAGCCGCATAACCAGTATTTTCGTCAGCAAAGAAAACGGAAAACAAATAATGATTTGTTCCGCTGGGAAGGGGAATCCATGTACCACCGCCATTGGTGGTTTTTAATATCGTTCCATCGCCGCCAACAACATAACCGGTATTTATGTCAGTAAAATATATCGAAGTCAGTTCGTGGTAAGTGCCGCTTGAGGAATATCCCCAGTTTTCCCCGACATCATTGGTTTTCAGGATGACTCCATCTCCGCCGGCAGCGTAACCAATATTTGCCGCGCCCTGTGTTATAAAACAGACCGAATTCAGCTTTTGTCGTGTTCCTTCTGAAGAAGAATTCAATGTTACACCAGCATCATTTGTTGTCAGGATTGTGCCGAAATTGCCAACAATGCAACCATCATAAACATTTGGGAAACAAACAGATGAAATATCATTTGTTGTTCCACTCTGAATAGCTGGCCAGGTTATGCCGCCATCAATAGTCTTTACAATAGTTCCGTTGTCGCCAACAATAAAGCCGGTTACGGCATCAAACAGGAAAATTGAATTTAAGTCAGGAAGACCACCATGATTTACACTCCAGTTTGTGCCACCATCAATTGTTTTCCAGATAAAACCCTCGTCACCTGCAGCGTATCCCAGTTGAGAACTGGCAAAGTAAACAGCATTAAGCTGATATATAGTTTCGTTGGAAGTCGTCCAGGTTTTGCCACCATCTGTTGTTTTAATGATGATTCCTCCAAACATATCGCCACCGGCAGCATAGCCTGTATTGGCGTCGGCAAAGTGAACGGAAAACAGATTAACATAAATCCCGGATGATTTGGCAACCCATGTTGAGCCTCCATCAGTGGTTTTTAATATCGTACCGAAATCGCCAACAGCGATACCGTTGTTGGTATTTGAAAAAAACATGGAATTTAACCTGTGATTATTTACGCTGGGAACGTTAACCCAGTTTAAGCCACCATCATTAGTTTTTAAAATGGTTTGTCCATTATTATAACCTCCAACTACAATTCCATTATTGGCATCAGTAAAACGGACTGATCGTAATTCATGATTTGTCCCACTTGATAAAACAATCCAGTTTAGTCCTCCATCTGTGGTTTTGATGATGGTCCCTGCTTCACCAACAGCAAAGCCGATACTGGTATCAATAAAGTAAACTGACGACAGAGAATTCCCTTGGGGAGAAGGATTTTGCCATGTCCATTGGGCAAAAGAGACTGTTGAAACGAGTGCAAAAAGGAAGAAAGAACTTAATTTTTTCATTTTCATTTTTTATAAAAACAAGAACCGGCAAAACATTGTTTTAAACTGCTAAAATAGATACACAGAGAACCATTTAACTTGCCCGATATTCTTCAATTACCACTTTTAACGACACGGAGCACAGGGAAGTTTTCTCCTTTTTTCAGCAAATAATTAAAATCTTTATAAGTTGCCAATCCCAGCATTGATTTGGGTTCGAGGGCAATTACAACCAGATTTCCTTTGAGTTGAGCTGTCGGAACAAACAAATAATCCTCTTCATTTACGGTAAGCCGGATTTCTCTGGTTTCGAGGGTGGGATTTGCCACAATATCGCCTTCAAAATCAATCGAATCAACGCGACCGATAAAATACTGCTCAATCTTAAAATTATCCTGATCTTTAAAAGGAATAACCTGAATGGCTTGTCGTCCGACCCAATCAACAAGCGGTTTTACGTTTTTCGGGATTAAATAACCTTCCGGTTTTGAAACATCGAACAACGACTTTACAACGGGGCGGTAATTTTTTACAACAATCACCGAGTCTTTGCCCGTTGAATATGAAAGGACGGGCAGGGCCAATGTTCGCCCGTTCGCAACATGCTCCGATTGAATGGAAACTTCGGTATTGCTTTGTCCTGAAAGTAAACCTTCGCGCTCTGAGGCTACAAGTTTTTTGATTTTATTTTTGTTGTTACAGGCATATTCCAACAAACCCATCATCCCGGTCATCTGGCTTTCGGCCCTGGTTTTAAGGTTTTCGATAAAAGTATCTGTCCCGTTTTTTCCTTCCTGAATAAAGGAAAGTGTATTCTGGATTCCGAAACTCTGCCTGCCATCGTTAATATCAAAAGTACTGTGACGAATATAATCGGCTTCGGGAGGCCCGCCCGGACAGTAAACAAAACTTGAAAAACCGCTTTCGCTGATGTATTTTTTTAGAAATGGAAGTGCTTTTCCGTTTGAAATTTTCCGGATACTCCCGGCTACATTGGTGTTGGTTGTTACACCCAGGGTGACTGTGGCATTTTTTCGATAACCGAATTTTACCCACTCTTCGCCATAAGGCGAATATTCGTGAACATCCATCGTGACCTCAAAAAGATATTGATCGAACAGACGGTGCAAAGCAATTGTTTCAGGTTCAGTCAAAATCAAATGATTCCGGTTGAGATCGGCATCATTTCCGTTACGGCGCTGGTTTACTTCCGAGCCATCGGGATTTATTTGCGGGATAATTACAAGATCAATCCGTTTAAAAAGATATTGATTTTCGGGTTTAAGCAAAGCCTTTGCCAAAAGTAACGCTCCTTCTTTGCCCGATTGTTCGTTGCCATGCTGCTGGGCAAAGATTAAAACTTTGATTTTGGATTTATCTTCACCGAAAACTCCTGCCGAAAACTTCATCGCGTAAAGGTTTCGTCCCTGCACCGATTTCCCGATTGTTTCGACAGTTAACAACCCTGATGCCTGATCAAGCAGATGAACAAAACCCGTCAATTCATCATAAGATGTGGCTTTAGTAAAATTACTTTTCTCCAAAGGAGTTTGGATTTCCTGTGCAAATGCTGCCGAAGCAAAAAGGAAAAGCAAGGTGATAAATTTTTTCATGTTGTGATTGATTATTCGTAAAAAGCTGAGAAAGCGAATAGCGAGTAAAGACCACTCGTATCTTGTTAACGGCGCTAAAATAGACAGAAATAGGGAGGTGGTTATAAGATAAAAAAAAGCGTTGCCGCAGATTTTTGGGTTTTGCACCGATTGGTTTATTGATTTTTAAACAACGGTAGTGTAAAAATAAACGTGCTGCCTTTGCCTGGCTCGCTTTTAAGTGATATCTGACCATTGTTTTTATTAACAAAATCCTTGCAGATAAGCAATCCAAGGCCGGTGCCTTTTTCGTTTGAGGTACCTTTTGTTTTTACTTCCATTGGGTTTTCAAAAATTATCTCTTGCTTTTCCGGTGGAATTCCTACGCCACCATCGCTAATATGAACTTCATACATTGGAGAGCCATCCGGGTTTTCATGCAAAGCTGTTTTTATAATTACATTTCCCCCAAGCGGTGAAAATTTAATCGCGTTTGATATCAGGTTTCTTAAAATGGTTTTAACTGTTTCAGCATCAGCATAAGCCGGCTCGGGGGTTTTGTTTTCGAAACGCAGCGAAATATTTTTCATTTGAGCTTGCTGCGAAAACAGAAGTAGCACATCTTCGATTACATTGTTAATTTGCAGTTTTGATGGGAAAAGCTGCAAAACACCGCGTTGCGAAACCGACCAGTTTAAAAGGTTTTCGAGTAGTTGGTAAAGCGTGTCAACGGCTTCACGGAGATAATGAATAAACTCTTTTCGCTCAGGGTCGGTGAGTGTTTCGTAGTTATCATCGAGCATAACCGAAAGCCCCAAAAGTGCATTGAACGGGCTTTTAAGATCGTGTGCAATGATCGAAAAAAACTGGTCCTTCGTTTTGTTGGCTTCCTCTATTTCTTTGGTTCTTTGTTTTATCCTTATTTCGAGTTGCTGGTTTGAAAGCTGCAGCTGGTCGTTAAGTTTTTTATTATTCCTGTTTCGCATCACCAGAACTACCACAATACTTCCGGCAAACAGCAACAAAATAACGGCATAAAGTTTTATCTGCCGTTCGTCGGATACTTTAAGCTGCAACTCCTGAATCTGATTTTTCTGGGTGAGTATTTCGTTTTCCTTTTTAGCTTTTTCGGTTTCATACTTCAGGTTAAGATCTGATAATTGTTTATTGAGGTCTTCTTTAAAGATCGAATCTTTAATGGCGTCGAGCAGTTTATAAAATTTGAGCGCCTCATTTGTTTTTCCGGTCTGATCGTAAAGCCGCGCAAGTCCGGCGTAATTGCGCTCCAGCATCCCTTTAAGGTTTCCCTGCATTGCTATGGCTGTACTTTGGTTGTATTTTTCCAGTGCTTTTGCAAATTTCTTTTCGGCTAAGTATGTGTTTGCCATATTATTATATGTCGACGAAAGGCCAAAGTTATCACCCAGCTTTTTGCGGATTAGCAAAGCCTCTTCAAAAAGAACCACCGCCTGATTTGTGAGTTTTTTATCAGCATAAATCATCCCCATATTATTAAGCGTGTTTCCAATCCCGCGCTCATCTCCGATTTTACGCTTAATTTCGAGAGAGCGGGAATAATATATCAGCGCGCTGTCGGGCTTGCTAACTGCATCGAAAAGCTGTCCCAGATTATTATAAGAGACCGCAATTCCCGACGAATCGTTGAGTGAATAATAATAGGAAAGCGCCTGGTGCATGAATTTTCCGGCATCTTCGTATTTGTGGAGATCCAGATAAATCACGCCGATATTACTGAGTGTTTTAGCTATCGAGAGGGTGTCGGACAGAGACATTTTAAAAAGCAATGATTTTTGAAAGAAGGCAAGTGCTTTTTCGTAATTGCCTACAACCTGCGATAGAACGCCCAGATTATTAAGGGTTTTCACGATGTTTGCCGTGTCGTTAAATTCTTCGCGCAAAGCGAGTGATTGCTCAAAATAATTTAGTGCGAGCGGATAATTCCCCTTCATGTAATAGTTCACCCCCAGGTTGTTGAGTGTGCTGGAAGCGTCGCGCCGGATATTTAACCGAAACTGGAGTTCAAGATTTTCGTTGTCGAGGGCGATGGATTTGTCGAGAGAAGTTCTCTGGTACAATGCCGAAAGCCGGCTAAGAATTAATGATCTTTCGGCACCTTTTGCACTTACGAGTAAAGTTTCAAGGCTATCTATCTGCTTCTGGGGTTGAGCAAAAAGACTAGCTTGTATGATGAGCCATAAAAATATCTGTACTAGCTTGATTTTCATTATTATGTGTTTTCAGGTACTATTGCAAAAATATTAATTCCCGCACCGCGCCATAAGAATATTAATAAGGTTTAACAAAAATTCCTTTTGCTATAATTTTAGTAACTTGCGCCGCCTTTTTTAAAGGGGTATTTTTTACTTAATTTATCAACGTGGAATTTGAAATTGCCAGCATTAGAGAAGCTTTTCCGCTACTAACCCGAACGGTTTACAAAAAACCGCTTGTTTACTTCGATAACGCAGCCACCACTCAGAAGCCGGGTGTGGTGATTGACCGTTTGAAAAAATATTACGAATTCGAAAACTGCAACATTCACCGTGGAGTGCATTTCCTGAGCCAGGAAGCCACCGAAGGCTTTGAAAATGCAAGAATTTTTGTCCAGAAATTTATCAATGCTCCCAAAAAATCCGAAATCATTTTCACGCGAGGCACCACCGAATCCATTAACCTTGTTGCAAGCAGTTTTGGGAAAAGCCACCTCAAACCCGGCGATGAAGTGATCGTCACTTACATGGAGCATCACTCCAACATCGTCCCCTGGCAAATGGCCTGCGAAGCAAGCGGAGCAAAAATTAAAGTTTGTCCCATTTTGCAAAATGGCGACCTGGACATTGATACTTTTAAAAATTTATTGAGCGAAAAAACGAAACTGTTGGCTGTTACCCATGTTTCGAATGCATTGGGAACGATAAATCCTGTTAAAGAAATTATCGGAATGGCCCATCAGACGGGTGCCTTCGTTTTAATTGACGGGGCGCAGGCAGTAGCTCATTTATCTGTTGATGTCCAGGATTTGAATTGTGATTTTTACTGTTTCTCTGGTCACAAAGTTTATGGCCCTATGGGAATTGGCGTACTTTATGGCAAAGAAGCCCTTCTCGACTCGATGCCTCCATACCAGGGGGGTGGCGAAATGATTTCGGAGGTTACTTTTGAAAAAACCACCTACAACGAGCTGCCTTTTAAATTCGAAGCCGGAACGCCGGATGTTGCGGGCGTTCTGGGTTTGGAAGCCGCTTTAAAATTTGTTGGAAACTACGGTTTGGAAAATATGGCCGCCCACGAAAACCGATTACTCAAATATGCCACCGAGCGACTTAATGAAATTGGAAATATCAGTATTTTCGGGCAATCGGCGTACAAAGCCTCCGTAATTTCATTTTTGCTTGACGGCATTCATCCTTACGATGCTGGTACAATAATTGACAAATTCGGTGTTGCAGTTCGCACCGGGCATCTTTGCACCCAGCCACTTACCGGGTTTTACAAGGTTCCCGGTTTTATCCGCGCCTCCTTTGCGGCTTACAACACTACCGATGAAATCGACATCTTTATTGGTGCCGTAAAAAAAGCTAAAGAAATGCTGACATAAAATAAAACTCAAATTACAAATCACAAAATACAAAATACAAATTTCAAGTAGCCAGTTGGCAGTGGCCAGTGGCCAGTCAATTTTAAATCACAAATCATGAAACGGTTATTCATTTTCGCAATGTTGGTTTTTGTATCGTCGGCGTTTGCAATGGCTGGTGGCGAGCAGCTTAAAAACTTTGAATCGCTGATGGGTGCGCTTAAATCTGGAAAAAACGTTAAAGTTGTCATTAATTATCCGCTGTGTAAATTAATCAGCGATAACGAAGTTCAGGAGAAAATACCTGATGCCATTGGTGGAATGACCATTGATACCTGGGAATATTTTGCCGAAAATGCTGTTCGTAACAAAGAAGCGTTTGTAGTAACCTCAACAAATCATCTCATTCAAAACCCAAAAGGCGATGGTTTTGTTTATAATTATGTAAAAATTAAAATCCTGGCTGATAATACCGTTAAAATTACAGCCAAATACCTCAATACGATAACTTTTGTGGAGCAGATGGATGAGAATTTTTTTGGAGAAATTAACGATGGAAAAAATGATGCCGCCGTTTATTTTTATGAATTAAATTGATGAAAATCATGACGATAGAAGAAAAAGAAGCCGATATTACCGCCGAATTCGAAAACTTTGACGACTGGCTCGAAAAATACAATTATCTCATCGAAATGGGCAAGGACCTGCCGATGATTGATGCAAAGTATAAAACAAAATCCAACCTCATCACCGGCTGTCAATCGAGTGTGTGGCTTAGAGGAGAATACCATAATGGCAAGGTAATTTTTACTGCCGATAGCGATGCTGTCATCACCAAAGGCATTGTTAATCTGCTTATCAGGGTTTTGTCGGGTCACACCACCGACGAAATTATGAACGCCAAGCTTGGGTTTGTTGATAAAATCGGATTAAAAGAACATCTTTCGCCAACCCGCTCAAATGGCCTGGTTTCGATGATTAAACAAATGAAACTTTACGCCCTTGCGTTTAAAACAAAATACGAAAATCAGGAGGAAGAAAAATGACCGGAACCGAAGATAAAAACGCACTCAAAGAGTCCGTTATAGCGCAATTGCGCGATGTTTACGACCCCGAAATACCTGTAAGTATTTTCGAAATGGGTTTGATTTACGAAGTAAAAATTTCCGACGAAAACCATGTTCATATTCTGATGACGCTGACGGCTCCAAATTGCCCGGTTGCGGAAACTCTCCCTCAGGAAGTTAAAGAAAAAGTACTCACGGTTCCCGGCGTTAAAAGTGCCAATGTTGAAATTACTTTCGAGCCCGAATGGGATCAGGATATGATGTCGGATGAAGCAAAATTAGAACTGGGGATGCTTTAGATTTTTAGAGTCAGTAGTTGCCAGTCGCCAGTGGGCAGTCTGCCGACTGTAAACTGAAGACTGCCGACTTCTCATCATTTTCAAAATTAGACGTAAATAAGAATGACAGTAAATCTTTTAAATAAAATAAATTCACCCGCCGACCTGCGGAAATTGGATGAAAGCCAGCTTTTGCAGGTTTGCACCGAACTGCGTGAGTTTATTATTGATGCTGTGGCGAATAATCCGGCACATCTTGGCGCAAGCCTTGGCGTTGTCGAATTGACGGTGGCGTTGCACTATGTTTTTAATACACCTTACGACAAACTCATCTGGGATGTTGGGCACCAGGCTTATGGCCATAAAATTCTTACCGGTCGCAGGGACGTATTTTATCTCAACCGGAAATATAACGGAATAAGTGGCTTCCCGAAAATGGATGAAAGCGAATACGATGCTTTTGGCGTGGGACACTCGTCAACGTCAATTTCGGCAGCGCTTGGAATGGCCGTTGCAGCTAAGATGAACAACGATTTTCACAGGCAACACATCGCTGTAATTGGCGATGGCGCCATGACCGGCGGAATGGCCCTCGAAGCACTCAATAATGCAGGTGTTGGCGAGCCGAATTTGCTGGTAATACTTAACGACAACGGCATCGCCATTGATAAAAATGTAGGAGCAATTAAAGAGTATCTTGCACAAATCGTTACTTCAAAAGCTTACAATAAATTAAGAGATAAAACCTGGAAATTGCTCGGTGGTGGAACCAAATATGGCGAACACACCAGGGCCATTGTTAAACAATTGGGAAACGCAGTAAAAGGAAGCATCCTTACTTCGAGCAACCTTTTTGAGGCATTCAACTTCCGTTATTTTGGACCTGTTGATGGCAACGACATTATCAGACTTACCAAATTACTCAACGACCTCAAAAATATACGCGGCCCAAAATTGCTTCACATTATCACCACCAAAGGAAAAGGCCTGCCGCAAGCCGAAAAAGAACAAACGCTTTTCCATGCTCCTCCGGGGGCTTTCGATAAAAAAACAGGCGTGTTGTTTAAAGAAAAACCCTGCGACCATGTTCAGCCTCCAAAATATCAGGTTGTTTTTGGGAAAACAATTATCGAACTGGCCGAAAAAAACGAAAAAATTCTTGGAATTACCCCTGCAATGCCTTCGGGTAGCTCCCTCGACATGATGATGCACAAAATGCCGCATCGTGCTTTTGATGTAGGCATCGCCGAACAACACGCCGTTACTTTTGCTGCAGGGCTTGCCACCCAGGGTTTTGTCCCTTTTTGCAATATTTATTCAACCTTCATTCAGCGGGCTTACGACCAGGTTATCCACGATGTAGCGCTTCAAAAACTTAATGTTGTTTTTTGTCTCGACCGTGCCGGCCTGGTTGGTGAAGACGGGCCAACACATCATGGCGCTTTCGACCTGGCATTTTTGCGAAGTATTCCAAATCTTACAATTTGCTCACCAATGAATGAGCAGGAGCTTCGAAACATGATGTTTACGGCGCAAACCGAAAACAAAGGTCCGTTTGTAATTCGCTATCCCCGCGGGCGTGGTGTGATGCCCGAATGGAAAACAACTTTTGAAGAAATTGAAGTTGGAAAAGGCCGTATTATCCGCCAGGGAACAGATTTGGCCATTATTTCGATCGGGCATATAGGAAACGCAGCTTTTGAAGCCTGCAATGTTTTATCCGCCGAAGGTATTGAAGCAGCACTTTACGACATCCGGTTTTTAAAACCCCTCGATGAAGATTTGATGCACTCCGTTTTTAAGAAATTTAAGAATATTATAACCATCGAAGACGGCGTAATTAGCGGTGGCCTGGGTTCGGCAGTGGTAGAATTTGCTTCCGGCAATAATTATCATGCAAAAATTTTCCGGCTTGGAATCCCCGACAAGTTTATCAGCCAGGGATCACAGGAACAACTTTACCACGAATGTGGTTACGATAAAGATGGAATTGTTACTGCAGCAAAGGGTTTGTTGAAGGGCGAAAGCCTAAAATGAAAATTTCTTCTAAAAGACGCATCCACCGTTTTTATTTCTGGCAAAAACCCACTTTCGTAGAGTGTTAAATTTTTTTGGTTTAACAATTTGTCCATGCCCGTTTTAGTATCCAAAGCGCGGTAATCAAAAAATTATAGCAACCAAATCAAATTCCTGCAATTTTTTTTATCCGATTTTAAAATATGCCAGATATTATATTTTCGTACTTTTGAGTAAAATTTCAATCACAGGAAAAATGAAAACTAAATCCTTTAAAGCTTCACAGCTAAGCATGCTTGAGGCCAAACTTTCCGAAATAATTAACGCTAATTTCAAACCAAGCCTGGCTTTTGTTTTTGCTTCGGTTGAGATGGACATTGCCAGCGTAAGGGCAGCGTTTGAAAATTATAATCTCGTGGTATTTGGAGCAAGTTCCTGTGGTGAAATATATTTTGATGGTATTAGTGAGGGTATTTACGAAGGCTCGGTTACCGTTTCGTTGGTTGAGTTAAAACAGGAGTTTTTTGCCAGTACACTAATTGATGGCGCTGGCCTCAACTCGATGGAATTAGGCAAAAAAGTTGGCAACTGGGGTAAAAGCCTTTTTAAATCGCCTGCGTTTTTGATAGCCGTGAGCGGACTTATGGCAAACGGCCAGGAAGTTGTGGAAGGTGTGCTCGAAACAGTGGGAAAAAACACCATTATGTTTGGCGGTTTAGCCGGCGATGATGCCCATTTTAAGGAAACCTTTGTTTTTGATCAACATTCGATTATTGATAACGCGGCAGTTGCCATAGCTTTTGATACCGATTTTATTGATATTCGCGGTTTAGCTTCGAGTGGCTGGGTAAGTATTGGCTCCGATAAAATTGTTACAAAAGCCATCGGGAATAAAGTCTTTACTATTGATAATGAGCCTGCTTTAAAGGTTTATAAAGAATATTTGAATATCAAAGACGATGAACTTCCCGAAATTGGTGTTGTTTACCCACTTTTGGTAAAAAAGGATAAACGCGAAGTGCTGAGAGCCGTTGTAGGCATTGACAAAGATGAACAATCATTAGTTTTTGCCGGAACAGTTCCGCAAGGTTCCATAGTTACTTTTTCGACATCACCAGGCTTTGAAGTTATTGATCATACCATAAAAGACATTAGGCTGTTTTTTGAAGATGCCGGCAAAGTTGATTTGATGCTGCTATTTTCGTGTATGGCCAGACACAGGGCGCTTGGCCCTGTTATTGCCGAAGAGATAAATGAAGCTATGCAAATAACCGGCCTGCCTGTTAATGGCTTTTTTACCTATGGCGAAATTGGAAATAACGGCCCTTCATGCTGCGATTTTTATAACGAAACATTTACACTGGCTTTAATCACCCAAAAATAGCGAATGGCAAGGTTAACACTATCGAAATAATATGTCGAAACTTGTTACTGACATCATCGAAAAGCTGAATTCCATCAAATCAATAGGCGATTTTGAGGAATCCAGAAATCAAATTCTTGAGCAACTGATGCTGCTCAAGAAGGACAACGAAGCCATTCACTTTAAGTACGACCGTGCCAACAAAGACAAAAACATCATCTACGCGCTTCTTACCAAAACTTCAACAGACCTCAATCAGGCAGTCAGCGACCTCAAAATAAGAGCAGAAGAACTTTCTACGTTACTTTCGGCAATTCCCGCATTTGTATATTTTAAGAACGAAAAATTAGAATATCAGTTGGTAAATAACGCCTTCGAGGAATTTATAGAGAAAAAACTTACCGACCTCATTGGGAAAAAAGTAAATTATTTTTTACCGGAGTACAACAGCTCATTGTACAATAATATTGAGCAGGAAGTACTTACCACGGGATTACCAGTTTATAACATAGAGGAAATTATTGTCAAAAACCAACAGAAAATTTACCTCTCAACAAACCTCGCACCGGTTAAAAACACCGATGGTCTTGTTATCGGTCTGGTGGGTGTTTCGTACGATATTACCGACCGGAAAAATTATGAAATCGAGCTGACCAAAGCCAAAGAACAGGCAGAGGCAGGCACAAGGGCTAAAAGCGAATTTCTGGCAAACATGAGCCACGAAATCCGCACGCCCATGAACGGCATTATCGGGATGGCCGAAATCCTCAAACAATCGAGCCTCACCAACGAGCAGTTAGCAAACCTCGAAGCCATCGAAGTTTCGGCCAACAGCCTTTTGAGCCTCATTAACGATGTATTGGATTTTTCGAAAATAGAAGCCGGTAAACTCGATTTTGAAATTATCGAATTTAACCTTCGTAATATGTTGGGCGACATCGAACGAATTCTGGTTACCAAAGCCAACGAAAAAGGCCTTGATTTCAGAGTTGTTTGCGACGATACCATTCCCGCCAACCTTCAAGGCGATCCGCACCGGTTAAAGCAAATCATTTTAAATCTTACCTCAAATGCTATAAAATTTACCGAAAAAGGACATGTTGAGGTTGTAATTAAACTCGAAAAAAACCTTCCAAAAAACCATCTTCTCCGATTTGAAATTAACGATACAGGAATCGGTGTTTCAAAAGAAGGCAGGCAAAGCCTCTTTAAAGAATTTTCGCAGGTTGATACTTCAACAACCCGCAAATATGGCGGTACAGGCCTTGGATTATCAATTTCGAAAAGGCTGGTGGAGATGATGAATGGCAAAATTGATATGAACAGCAAGTTTGGAAAAGGTTCGACGTTTTGGTTTACAGCAATGCTTGGTAGGGTTGAGGAGACCGAAAAAGCACCTGTGATTATCGAAAAGGAAAACCTTGATTTGCTGTCGCGCATTGATAAAGACCTCTCGGTTTTGCTGGTTGAAGACAATAAAATTAACCAGAAAATTGCCGTTCACAATCTCACACAGGCCGGTTACAAAGTCGAGCTTGCCGAAAATGGCCACCAGGCTGTTATCAAATATAAAAATGGTAATTTCGATCTTATCCTGATGGATGTTTTAATGCCAGTGATGAATGGTTTTGTGGCTACCAAAAAAATCAGGGCCATCGAAAGTTACCGTGCTCACAAAAACAAAGTCTGTATTCATCATGTCCCGATAATTGCCCTTACGGCAAATGCAATGAAAGGCGACCGGGAAGCCTGCCTTGCCGCCGGAATGGATGGTTACATCAGCAAACCGTTTAAGCAAAAGGATCTGGCCGAACTTCTTCACAATATCCTTTCGGGAAATATGCAGCAACCGGCTTAAGAGCCAAAAGCCAAAAGCCAAGTCACAAATTTCAAAAAATTAAAATCCAGAACTAATTCATCAGATATTCCGAAAGAGCCTTAAAACGGAGCTTTTCGCGGGATTGCGCAGGCAATAATTTTTGATACTCCTTAATCTTCCTGATTTCCTTAACTTCTTTTACCGAAATATCACCAGGCAGGTATTTTAAAATGTTGTGGTATGCTCCAAGAAAAATTATGCCGGTTTCGTCGTTACCAAGCGTTTCGGCAATACGGCCGGCGATAAATTTATCGCGCTGTTTTAACAGTTTCGACCGGAGAATTTTAAACCGGAAAATACGAATCAGTTTAATGATTAATGCGCCGGAGGTGGGAATGGTTTTTAGCATTTCGAGTTCTTTTTTTACCATCCAAAGTTCCTCGGTGCGCACCACCACAGCGCCCCGGTTTACTAAACCGGAAATTATTTCATAGTTTTTGCTCCCGGCTTTAAGGCTGTCTTCGATTATTCTGACAGCGA
>CAIYZW010000714.1 GCA_903930725.1 uncultured Bacteroidota bacterium | reverse complement strand
GTTTCCCTGTTGTTTTAAAGATCCAATCCCCGGATATTACCCACAAATTAGATGTTGGAGGCGTGGTACTTAACGTTGATAGCGATGAAATGGTAAAAGCTTCCTATCATGGAATTTTGGAAAAAGTAGCAAAAAAAGCTCCGGAGGCCACAATTGATGGGATTACTGTTCAAAAGATGCTCCTTCACGATTCGGTCGAAATGATTCTGGGTATTAAAAAAGATCCGATTTTTGGAACCGTTATCCTGATTGGCCTTGGAGGCACCGAAGCCGAAATTTACAACGACCGGAGGCTGGAATTCCCGCCACTCAACGAACGGCTTGCTCACCAAATGATCGAATCGCTCAGAATTTACCCATTGCTGAAAGGTTATCGTGGGAAAAGTTCCAAAAACATCCAGAAACTCGTTGAGGTAATGATCAGGTTGTCCTACCTGGCAGCTGATTATCCCGAAATCGAAGAACTCGACATCAACCCGATTATCGTTACACACACCGATGTTGTTGCCCTCGATGCCCGGGTTGTTTTGGATGCAGAAACCCTCAAGCATCCTGTCCAACCTTACTCGCACCTGCTTTTGAGGCCTTATCCCGAAAGGTATAATAAAAGTATTACCCTTGTTGATGGCACCACAACACTTCTCCGGCCAATAAAACCCGAAGACGAACCACTCTGGCTCGAAATGTTGGGAAATTGCTCCAAAGAATCCATTTATTCGAGGTTCAGGTATAATTTCCATTACGATTCGCATGAAATTGCAACCCAGTTTTGCTTTATTGATTACGCCCGCGAAATAGCCATCGTAGCCGAAATTGAAGAAGAAGGCCGGCGGAAACTTATTGGTATTGGCCGACTTATCGCCGATCCTGACGTTGAAACTGTTGAATACGCTGTTTTGATTACTGATGCCTGGCAACGTAAAGATTTAGGCCGAATTCTTACAGAATATTGCCTTGAAATTGCCGAAATTAACGATTTAAAACGCATGGTTGCCGAAACAACGCTGGATAACAAACCTATGATTGCGGTGTTTAAAAAACTGGATTTCAAGGTTCATTTTAATGCCGACAACACAGTTTCGGTATCAAAAGACCTTACGAAAAAAACCGTTTAATTTTCGCTGATTTATTAGTAATCGCCCACCTTTGTTGTCGAAAATCAATGACAAAGCTCTTCTTATTTTTTTGATATCCAAATCCGCACTTCATTAAATGGCTGATCATGAGTTGATTGAAACTGCTGCCGAGATTCTCCGGAAAGCAAAACATGCTGTTGCATTTACCGGTGCCGGAATTTCGGTAGATAGCGGAATACCCCCGTTCAGAGGCCAAAACGGATTATGGAATAGGTACGATCCGATTTATCTCGAAATTGACTTTTTTCATAAAAAGCCTTTTCAATCCTGGTTAAAAATCAAAGAAATGTTTTACGACAATTTCGTAAAGGCAGAGCCGAATCTGGCTCATGTTGTCCTTTCGAAAATGGGAACCCGCGGATTTATCGAATCGGTTATTACCCAAAATGTGGATCAGTTACATCAAAAGGCTGGCTCAAAACCTGTTTATGAATTACATGGAACTTGCATGCAGCTCGTTTGCACAAAATGCACCACCGAATACGACATCAGTTTTGCCGATCTGAATTTTCTTCCACCTACCTGCTTTATTTGTAAAGGCATCCTTAAACCTGATATGGTTTTTTTTAACGAGCCTATTCCACTGTTTGCGAAGCGAAAATCGTTTGAAGAAGCCGAAAAAGCAGATGTATTTCTAATAATCGGCACAAATGCTGAAGTATTTCCGGCGGCAGAAATTCCTGTTTCCGCTAAAAAAGGAGGAGCAAAAATTATCGAAATCAATATCGAACCTTCTCATTTTACAAATACGATTACTGATGTATTTCTACATGGAACTGCATCCGAAATGATGGGGAAAATCGGAAAAATCCTTTACCTCTGCGAATAATCAGTTTTTATCTGACTGTTTGGATGGTGTTGCAAATATTTTCGAAAATATCTTCAACAGATCCAATACCATGAACTGACTTGTATTTACCCTGTTTTTGGTAATATTCGATCAACGGGCTGGTTTGATGGTAATAAACATTTAATCTTTTTTTAATCACCTCTTCGGTATCATCTTTACGCCCTTCCTGTGCTGCACGTTTCATCAGCCGATGAAGAACCTCATCCGGGTTCACATCAAGGGCTAAAACCAACGACACACATTCGTTGCGGGATCCAAGCAGCTCATCCAATTCCTCTGCCTGCCTGATAGTTCTGGGGAAACCATCTAAAACAAAACCTTCGACATCGCTGAATTTTTTCATAGCGTTGTCCAAAATTTCGATAAGCATTTCATCTGATACCAGACAACCTCTTTCGATAATTTTCTGAACTTTTAAACCAAGTTCTGTTTTGCTTTTGATTTCGCTTCTAAAAATATCACCTGTTGAGATGTGCCCCAACTTGTATTTCTCGGCAATTTTTACCGATTGTGTTCCTTTGCCCGAGCCAGGAGTTCCGAATAATATTAGATTTAACATAAATTTTTTACTAAAGTGTGACTAAAATTCATCGCTCAAATTTAATTATTTTACCAATTATCCAAACCTAAAATTATGATTATTTTTGCACCAATTTATGAACGACAGTCTGCTAATAATTTCAGGTGATTCGATACATGGGGAAGTGGCCAGCACGCAGCTTCACACACTTAATTTTCCGTTTTTACCAGCACCTGATACATCACCTTTCCGATGGCTTAACAACACCGAATTTATTCTTTTGCAAAACGCACCAATTAAGGATCGCTTTTTTACCCAAAAATCAGGAAAGCCTACGGTTATTAATCCACAGCCCATAATTGAGCAACATAACGACTGGCAGGTTGGCATACTGATTTTTTGCTTTTTTGTAATCTCCTACATCAGAATCAGCCGGAAGAATTCATTTAAAACTTTATCGCAAGGGTTGTTTAGCCGACCAATGTTTAGGCAGGTGGTAAGGGAAGGAGTGCTGTTTTCGGGTGGTTTCATTTTTCCAATTTCGCTGGTGGTCCTGTTAACCTATTCAGTATTTATTTCTCAGCTTATCATGTTTTTTAATCCCACCCCTGCCATTAACTCGATACCCTCGCTTCAATTGTTTCTTTACCTTTTCGTAGGAGTTCTGGTATTATTAAGTACAAAAATAATTTCGTTACTAATTGCAGGCATTATATTCAAAACCAATGAATTAACCGACGAATACCTGAGTAATTTTTATTATTTTCACATTCTAACCACCATTTTACTACTTCCGGTACTTCTTTTCTCGATTTTTGATAAATCTTCGATTTTAACCTATTTAGCAATTTTATTGGTGGCTTTGTTATTCATTTACAGAATCTTAAGAGGAATTCTAATTTCATTGGCAATAGAAAAGTATTCTGCTTATCAAAATTTATTATACCTTTGCACGCTCGAAATTTTACCCATTTTCATTATTATTAAAGC
>CAIYZW010000713.1 GCA_903930725.1 uncultured Bacteroidota bacterium | reverse complement strand
GGTTGATGCCGGCCACCATTCATTTTCCCAATCATCCCATCCAAAATAACTTCCAGAAGATTTCTTAGCCTCAAAATCGTGATGCCATTCAAATTTGGAAGAGTTTATCCATTCGCTGCTACCACTGTTTTGATATTGATTAAGTTTTAAAAGCATATTTCCATACTCATCATAGTTATACGTTGTTCTGCTTGGGGGTTCCCACTCATTAATTAAAGATCCCCATTGCTGACTTGTTTGGGAAAGTATGTTACCCGAAACATCGTAAGTGTAAGTGAATTTGTAAATATTTTCCCAACTATTGTTTCCATTATCCCAACCCTGGCGAATTTCGGAAAGAACATTTCCAGAGGTATCATAGATGCAGGTGTATTTCCCATCGTTTTTCCACTTATTGTTAGCTTTATCCCAATACTGATGAATCTCAGATATTTCATTCCCGTAAACATCATAAATCGAAGTAACTAAATTAGTATTTAGCCAGATGCTGTTTTCACTGTCCCATCTCTGGCATAGATATGAAACCCTGTTCCCTGAAATATCATATTCATAAAAATATTCTGAGGAATTCACCCATGTAGTACTTTCTTCGCTCCAACCTTTTTCGATGTATGAAATCAAATTCTTTGACTCATCATAAAAATATGTAACCTCGTTGATGTTTTTCCAGATGTTGAGGTATGAGTCATATTGTTGATAAACCTCAGAAAGTATGTTTCCAGAGATATCATATGTGCAGGTGAAATTTCCTGCAAGTTTTAAGTTATTTGTTTGAGAATCCCAATATTGATAAATCCGGGAGAGCATATTACCTGAAGCATCGTAAGTGAAATTATTTTTCCAGGAGTAAATTACAGTATCAGAATGCACGGATTCATAAAGCTCTGATAGCATATTATTTGATTTATTGTAGGTGTATCTGTAATCCTCGTTGTTAACCCAAATGTTGCTGCTACTGTCATAGTACTGATAAATATCAGAAAGCAGATTCCCGGACACATCGCGGGTAATTAATCTTCTTTTTTTATATTCATTTGGATAGAAATCAATAATAAAAGCACTGTCCCAATAAATATCGTAATATTCAACAGGCACTTGCTTATTATTGCCACTTTTTAGGAAATTATCCTTGACTATACTGTTGGGAAGAACCAATTTGTTGTTTAAGCCTTTAGAATGGTGAGGATTTTTCGTATTGTCATTTTCATCTTCACAGCGGCCCATTTGATCTAATTGAGTATTCCTTTCGTGGGGAAATTTTGTAATGTTGAATTGATTAGATTGGCCATTTGCAAAAATAAATGCAAAAAATACAGCGATAAACAGCAGAAGCGGAAGGGCAAATTTTCTTTTCATTATCATATTTTTAGGTTAAGTTTTGAAAAGCTTTAGAAATATTGACAAAAGATTTTCCTACAAATATCTAAAAATTTTGACAGATAAAAAAACCAAAAACTGACAACCCGTATGTTTGCGGGCCATCAGGTTTATTTGGCAGGAACCAAACTCAACTTTACTTTGCCATCACTAATTTTTGAGTCAGATAAAATCCGCCACCACTCAATTTTATCAGGTAAATCCCAGTTTCAAGCGATGAAACATCCACAGGAAAAACATATTCACCGGGAAAAATATTTCCTGTCGGAATTTCTTTCACAAGTTTTCCAAAAGCATCGTAAATGGTGATGTTTCCTGAAATTGATGAG
>CAIYZW010000712.1 GCA_903930725.1 uncultured Bacteroidota bacterium | reverse complement strand
GTTGAGGATGGCGTTGCGTTTGGCGTGCTGGAAGGCCTTTGGGTTGGGCTGTTCTTCTTCCTCGATAATGGCGGCGGCCACTTCGGCAATCCGCCGCGCCCCGCTGATGAGCAAATGGCCGCTTCCGCAGGCAACATCGCAAACCTTTAAGGTGTAAATGTGCTGCTTTACCAGTTCTTCGCGCTTTTGCCGGTAGGTGGTGCCAACGAGCCGCTGCCGGGCGATGGTGTCGGCGATTATTTTCCTGCGGTCGTTGAGCAAATAATCGAGGCTGTGTTTGATGAGCGGCTGTACCAGTTCGTCGGGCGTGTAATGGCTGCCACTTTTCGAGCGTTCTTCGCTTCCGGCGTAGGAACACGAAAACCGGCTGCTTCCGGCAACGGGTTCAATTTTTAACTGCAACTCGAGCAAGCCTTCGTAAACGGAACCAAATTCTTCAACATCCAAACCGCCGTAATTCACGGCAATCTGCACGTTGTTCTGGTTTTCGAAATAGCCCAGCGCTTTGATGATCTGTAAAATCAGCGTATTGCTCAATTTGCAATCATGCAAATCGTAATGTCGTGCTTCAATCGAACCGGGGCCGAACAGATCGCCCTGCAGGCTCATGATGCCGAGTTTTTCGCCCAGTGTTTTCTTTTCGAACAAGGCAAACGTGCTCAACAGGCTTTGCCATAAATCGTAATGACGTTCTGCATCGGGCGGAGGCAGTTTCTTTGCTAATTTCCGAAGCCGTAGCAGACTGTAATAGTTGTAATAAATCTGCGCAAAACGTTTGGTTTCCGGCGTTTTGCTTTCAGCATAAACCAGGTTGCGTTCTTCGATCACAAACAAAAACAGCAGCCTGTAAATGATGCGCAACTGTTGCCGGTAATATTCGCTGGCGTCGAGATTGCCCTCTTGCAGGACGAGGCGCAATTTTTCGTTATCGGGATGATTGATAAAACCGTTGGCCAGCGCCCTGATGGATTCTTTAACGGCAATGCCGAGCTTACTGCGGATGGTGCTGCCGGCTTCGAGGCCTTCGTGGTGGTATTTTTCGATGATGCTTTCGGCGCCGCCATCCATTTTTAGTGGCATCCGGCTGGCGTGCAGCAGGCGGAAGAGCAGCACAAAATCGGAATACAAATCCTCTTCCATCATCTTTTGCAGGTTAAACTCCACGTAGCTTAACCGGGTGATGCGGCTGGCATCGCGCAGCAGGCGTATCTGCCGCCCGTTGGTAACGAGGCCGTAAAGATGTTCGCTGTAATTGAGGTATTCCTGCACCATGGCGTGTGGCGAAACCCGGAGCAGCTTGTTTTCGGGACGTTTGTCGGGCGATTCGTGAAAGCCGCCGATGTAAACCGGGAAACCATCCAACTGGCTGTCGCGGTAAGGAATCGGAAAGGTTTTGCCGTTGATTTCTTCGGCTTGCCGGTTGTAGTTTAGATTATAGCCCAGGTTGGTGAGCAGCGGTATGATCCAGAAATTCCGGGTTTCGGTGGTTCCGGTTTCGCCTTCTTTTACGCGCGAAAGCTTATTCCTGAAGATCGTCCACTGGCCTTTGGCATCCTGCCATGCAGCGCTGATTTCGTCTTTGAGCCGGGCGTTGGTAAAATCTTTGTTGAAGTCTTTACCCTGCTGGAAGCTGGCCTGTTCCGACCTGATTTTTCCAAACAGATCAGCAGAGATTATGGAGCCTTGTATTTCGATGGAGGGGAAGTTCATGATTTCCTGTATTCGTTATAAAGTGATTCACAATCAGCGAAACCTAAGTAGCGTCTATTAAAATCCACAATCCAGGGCTTTAACGATTTCGGCGCATTATTTTTAATTCGTTCAATCATACTTTCCAACGACACGTAAAATAACCGCTCCTGAAACTCCTCATACATCAATGAATGAAAACCATTAATTTCTTTAACCGAAGAGTCGTTTTTTTCAGGAGAAATTACAACCGCATAGGCCTTATCAAGCCTGTTAACGATCCTGAATTTTTCGGCTAACAAAAAGTTTCTTCCCAACTGGCTAAAACCGACTGAAGCTTGCTTTATTCCTAAGTCGTTAAACAGGATACAATCTTTAACTAACGATTTTTGCTTTTCTAAATCAGAGGAAGGATTGGAGCCGAGCTTTTCTACATATTTTGTTTCAATTGCAAGGATGTTTCTTTCTCCTGATGCTGAAACATAAATTATCATAGCATCAAAAGCAGTCCTATCGTCCAAATATTCACTTTTAGGATAAGGGAAATACTCAATTTCAACTGCAACTATTTTATCTATTAATAATGATGGAAAACATTCACTAAGAATTTTACAGGCTTTGATGTGGTCATGCTCAAATAAAGCTTTAAGAGGATAAAACAGGTTAAAACACATGGGTTGACTGCTAAGCATATTATTGAAAAGACGGTACTTTTCAATTGTTTCCCCATTCTTTAAAAACTGTGTTCGGTATTGAGCATACTTAAATATTTCGGGCAGTAAGAAATTACTACCTGTGTTTATCCCGTCCACCAAAATATTACCATATTTTGTTGTGCTTTTTTCTTCCGGACCAAATCCATAGCTGGGCTGGTTTAATACACTGGCTCTGTACCAGGATTGTAAAAATCGTGCCTTTGCAGTAAAAGCATTATCACCGGTACTTTGCGGGCCATAAAGCTCCAATATTTTTTCGCTTAATTTCATTCTTCGTTAAACATTTTACGATCGTTGGCAATCAACATTTTTAAATCTTCCACCGAGGGCAACTGAACTAAGTATTTGCTTACAAAAACCTCCTGAGGCAGGCCGGAAGTGGCATACTCGACCAATGCATCGTTTTTGCCGGCGCACAGGATGATACCCACCGGAAGATTGTCGCCATCAGTCATTTCGTTTTTACGGAAGTAATTCAGATAAACATTCATTTGCCCGGCGTCGGCATGATCGAATTCACCCACCTTTAAATCGAGTAAAACATGGCATTTCAGAATCCGGTTGTAAAAAACCAGGTCAATCTGGTAGTGTTTATTGTCGAAGGTGATTCGTTTTTGACGCGCTTCAAAGCAAAAACCCCTGCCTAATTCGATCATAAACTTTTGGAGATGGTTGATGATTGCCCCTTCCAGATCGTTTTCGGAGTATTCGGCTTTTTCTTCCAGACCAAGAAATTCGAGGAAGTAAGGGTTTTTAACCACATCAGCCGGAAGAGCAGGTATTTTATCTTTTGCTTTGGCGATGACCGTTTCTTTGTTGGTCGAAAGCCCGGTCCGTTCAAACAAAAGGGTACCGATTGCCCTGTTTAATTCCCTGACGCCCCAGTTGTTTTTTATGGCCTGCACCTCATAAAAAGCTCTTTTTAAAGGTGTTTCCGCTTTAATAAGTTCGATGAAGTGCGAAAAACTCAGTCGTGATAATAAGACTTCGGGAGGGAAAGAAAGGTCTGATTCGGTTTGTTCGGGCATTTTGGTTTCTAATTTTCCCGACAGTGTCAGGAAAATTTCATCAAATTGATAACCAGAGCGTTGTAATAATCCCGACACTGTCGGGAAAAAGTCAGGATAGGTTTTATAAAAATCTTTATAAAGATAAAGCTGGGTTGACGACATACCTTTTATTGGCTTCAACCTGTCCGACAATTCTTTCATCACTTTTAATCCATAAATTGCATAATCGCTGCCGTTTTGTTCGTACTCGATAATGTACAAACCAATCAGCCAATTTCGGATAGTAAGCGCATTATTTACTTGTTGCCGGGCCTTTTTTTGAAGATAATCATGCAGGTCGGAAATTTGTCCGGCAAGAAATGAAATATTTAATTCACTCATAATCAATTATATTTTGGAAAAAGCAAATTCAGTTGAACAATATTTTGTAATTATTCAGACACTGTCTGAATATTTAAGGAATTGACCGTGTAAAAGTTGTGATTATCCATTGAAGCTATTAATTGTGATAAATTCATACGATTGTTTAAAGTTTGGGATTTGGAATTAGCACATAAACCCCCAGAATATCCGGCGGCAAAACCGGAGTAACGGCTTCATATCTTCTGGCTCCAAGGAATTTGGCAAAGCGGGTGTGGGCATTAACCAATTCTTCTGATCGGCTGGTAACCACCTGAATAAAATCGGGATGCAGGTCTTCAAAATGGGCAAGTTCTTTTTCAAAGATGAGTTCCTGCCGTTCCCGGCTTAAATCCAGGGCGCTGCTGGTGTGCAAAAGCCGTTTACAGGCCTCAACATCCAAAGCATTGATGCCATCAGGTGTTTGCTCGTAGCCCCATAAAAACATCTCTTCTGAAACCATTTCGTGCTGTTTGGCCACTTCCCGGATTACATTGCGAACCCTGAACTGAATCAAGGTTGTTTGGGTATTTACAGCGTCAGTTCTGAACACGGAAGCCCTTGCAGCTTTATGGCCTTTATTTTCTTTGTCGAGAGAGTTGGCAATAATGCGATGGCAAAGCTGCTCAACAAACCGATGGTTTCGTCCGATATAACGGAAGCCCAGCGGGGTGGGCGACTGAAAAGAAAGATGGATTTTGTCACCCTGGCCCAGGGCTGCCGACATCCAGTCGTCCATGTTCGTCTTTTTGAAAATATAACCACCTTCAACGTGTTCAAACCGGGCACCCAGCAATTGACCGGCAGCCAGGACAAAGGCTTCCAGGGTGGCCACATCGCCAATGGCTTCATCAACCTCATGCAAATCCTTTTTTACATCTTCGGGCATGATGCTTTCGTGGGCAAAAATCGAACGGATTTTTTCTGCTTTTTCTCGGGCGGATTCTATTTCGTTGGTGATTTCAAGATCCAGCTCATCCAACTCAGGGCTGGGGCCGAAATCGAACCGCAACTGTTTTGCGAAACGATTCTGCGATTTTTCAGGATTCAGCAGGACTTCTTTTAAAACCTTATCCATCACTGAGCGGTTGTCGTCGGCCAAAGCAATGCTAACGCCGGAAGTATTCTGAATGCGCTGGATTTTTGCAATGATGATTTTTAATACAACCACATCCATCGGATTATCCTCGCCAAACAAAACTTTTACATCAATGGTATTTTGATAAACACCGCTTTTATCGTACCACCCCGGCTGTCCGAAGCGGTCAACACGACCTTCCCGCTGTTCGAGCCGGTTTGGATTCCAGGGTAAATCATAATGCAGGATTGCGTTGAATTTATCCTGCAAGTTAATTCCCTCACTTAAACAGTCCGTTGCAACAAGCACCCGCCGGGCACTTTTGGCCATTTCATCAATCTTTTCCCTTCGCTCTTCATCACTCAGCTCGCTGGTAATGGCACGCACGTCAACGTCTTTGGGCAAATGCTCTTTCAGAATCCGGGCAACATAATGTGCGGTCGCAATAAACCGGCAAAATACGATCGGGCTTTGCCCTTTGTTTATCCATATTTTGATTTGTTCCAGGCCTCTTTTGACTTTGTGATCTTTATCAACACATGCCAGTGTTGCTGCTTTTTGAGATAAACGATGCAGGGTTTCCCATTCATTTTCCGACAGACCCGCCCTTTCGATGATTTCGAT
>CAIYZW010000711.1 GCA_903930725.1 uncultured Bacteroidota bacterium | reverse complement strand
GGCAGACTTTTACAGGGGAACCCAGTGTGAATTTTACAATCCAGGGTACTGTAACTGATTCGGTTACTAGTTTACCAATGGCTTTTTTTATAGTTGATTTTGGCAATGGTAACACCACTACCACAAATTCAGCCGGCCAGTATTCACTTCAGTTAATACCTTGTGCTGATTATACTTTAACACCTGTTTCACCTGGTTTTACTTTTTTCCCATTAAGCCGCGATTATCCTAACCTCACCACCAATATTACTGATCAAAATTATACCGCAAACCCGCCTCCTTATGTTGGACCTCCGGGCTGGGAGTTTGTTTCAACCTCGAGTGTTCATATTATTTCGATTTTAACTAGCGCCAATCCCAGTGTTTGTGGGGTGCCTTTACAGGCAGGCGATTATATTGGGGCATTTTACGTTGGGGATGATGGTTTGTTACATTGCGGCGGTTTTGGCGAATGGAACGGTACTACAAATATAGTTGTGAATTTATTTGGCAACGACAATACCACAACTCAGAAAGATGGTTTCAACTATGCTGAAGTTTTTAATTGGAGAGTGTTTCTCACCCAAAAGCAAGTTGAATGTTTTGTTTCGACTCCGGTATATGAGACTGGAGTTACTGGTCAGACATCGGATAATAAATTTTATGGTGGAACGGTCCCTGGGCTTTCTAAAATTACATCAATGACCGCCTACAAAACCCACAGCATTGTCCTTCCAACGGGCTGGAGCGGTATTTCGAGTTATATTTTACCACGTACCGGGACGGCAGCGTGTACAACGCTTATGGCACCTATTTTAAGCAAATTAGTTATTTTGCAGAATCTTACACAAACATACTGGCCAGGCCAAAGCGTTAACACGATAGGTAACTGGAGTGCAATTTCAGGGTATAAAATCAAAGTTACCGAAGCTGTTACTTTGCCGATTATCGGGTGCGACTATACGCCCAAAACAGTAAGTCTGGCCATAGGATGGAATCTCACCCCCGTTCTTAGTACTTGCAATGCGCCCATTGAAACACTTTTCGCAGCCAATTTAGCCAAAATCACTGTTATTAAAGAGATTGCCGGAACCAACATTTACTGGCCTGCGGTAAATATTAAAACACTGCTGACACTCCAGCCGGGGAAATCTTACCTGATAAGGGCAACATCCGCTTTTTCGACTACCTTTCCGGCTTGCACCGATTTAAAGGATGAAGAAATCGTTAATCCGGTTTTCGAAAATAACACACCCTGGAACGATCCTGCAACGACCCCGTCAAATCATTCGATTGCGCTGCCAAAAGAGGTTCTTGGTAAATTAATGACTGGCGATGTTGTTGGCGCTTTTACCAGCGATGGGATTTGTGCCGGCATTGTTGGTGTCGACGACCTATCAAAGAGTGTTTTGTTACAGGTTTTTGGAGATGATCCTACAACCTTGGAAAAAGATGGGTGTTTTGAAAATGAGATTTTAAGTTTCAGACTTTACCGGCCACAGTTAAATGAGGAATCGGAAATCGCCTTTGAGTTTGATGCTTCGATGCCTTCAAGTGATGGCCATTTTATCACTGATGGATTATCGGTTGCCGGAAAAATTGTTTTCAACCCGACATACATTAACGAAACAGGAAACAGCAGCATTTCGATGTATCCCAATCCCGGCAACGGTTTAGTTGAATTTGTTGCTGGCGACACCGAGCGGAAATTTAACGTTACCATTTTTGATTTGACCGGCCAAAAGGCTTGCGAAACTTACTTTACAGGCAAAACTCAGATCAATCTTTCGACTGCTCCAAAGGGAATTTACATCGTAAAAATCGAAAGCGACAATTTTGTTAAAGTCGAGAAATTAGTGATTCAGTAATTTTTCTCAAAGATAGTTTTCACAAATAAAGCAAAAAGCCCCTGGAATGTTTTAAATCCAGGGTTTTTTGTTGTTTCCGGAGTGTGTTTTATTTAGCCGTGGAAATGCGGATCTGTTAAATTGATTTGTATTTGAAAACCGATGCTATTATTTTTGTACTGGGTGATACTTTGTTTCCAAAAACAAATAGCTTTTTTTAGTGTTTCTATTAAAATTGTTGAATTATGAAATCTACACTTGTACTTGTTTTAAGTTTCTTCTGGATTTTTGCTTTCGCCGATACTAATCAAAAAGCTAACGGAAGTGATGTCCTTAAAAATGAGTTATTAAATGCATCAACAAATTATTTATCTGCTGCAGGCGATATTTCAGCGCCCGAAGTTTTGGAGCAATTTACTATTTCAGGAACCTGCTACCATGCAGGAAGTACCCTGGTTCCTTTTGCCGGCGTAACTGTAACTTTTACCGGTTATGGAACGGTTGTTACCAATGCTCAGGGGCAATACTCCAAACTGGTTGATAAAGCCTGGACAGGTACAGTTACACCTTACTATTGCGGGCTTTATGTGTTTGCGCCAGCTGTGAGGAATTTTACCAACGTTAAGCAAAATTTCGTTGATCAGGATTTTGTCGGTACAGCCACCCAAATGTTTACCATTAGCGGAACAATTACCAAAACCACCGATACTTTGCCTCTTGCAAACTATCTGATAAATTTTGGCAACGGCTACACTGTTACCACTAATGCGCTGGGTCAGTATTCGATACAGGTGATGCCTTGCGAGAGTTATACTTTTACGCCAACATCAGTAGATTATAATTTTAACCCGTTAAGCAGGAGCTATCCAAACATTATTGCTAATTTTTCAAATCAGGATTATGCGGCAACTATTAAGTATTTTCCGCGCCCACCGGGTTGGGAATATGTGAATACCGGAAATGTACATATTATTGCTGCAATGCCTTACTGCAACCCTAATTTTTGTGGTACTCCGTTACAGCAAGGAGACTGGATTGGCGTTTTTTATGTAGGAGATGATGGTTTGTTGCACTGTGGCGGTGCCGGAATGTGGACAGGTACGCAATCGACCGCGATAATTGCCCAGGGCGACGACTCCTTTACTCCCCAAAAGGATGGTTTCGCTGCTTTTGAAATCATGAACTGGAAAGTATTTTCGTGGACAGTGACACAACAGGAATACCCGGCCGATCCGGTTTTCGAATCGGGTGGATTCCTGGTTTATGATAATAAATGGGGAAGCGGTGGTTTATCCAAGATTTCATCACTACCGGCTTACAGCAAAACGCATGAAGTGGTTATTCCGGAAGGCTGGAGCGGCATTTCGAGCTATCTGCTTCCACGCCCCAGTACGCTTCCTGTTGCATCGCTCTTTGCACCGGTGGTTAATAATCTGGTCATTCTTCAGGATCTTACAAAAACCTATTGGCCAAGCCAAAATGTTAATACCATCGGTAACTGGAGTGCAACAACCGGTTACAAGATAAAACTTAACAATGCAATTACGTTGCCCATTACCGGATGCGACGTTGCTGCCAAAACTTTGAATTTCGCCAACACATGGCGGCTCATACCTATTCTTAGTGCCTGTAACGTTCCCATCGAAACGCTCTTTGCCGGTAAGCTTACCAAAATTACTATCATTAAAGAGATTGCCGGACCAAATGTTTACTGGCCGGCAATGAACATAAAGACCCTGCTTACCTTGCAGCCAGGCAAATCATACATGATTAAAACTTCCTCAACTTCGGTATTTACGGTTACTTTCCCTGCCTGCACCGATTTAAAGGATGAGGAAGTTGTTATTCCCGCTTTTGTTAATAATTCGCCCTGGAACGATCCGGTGATGTCCCCGTCGAGCCACTCGGTTGCAATTTCTGCGGGCGTTTTTGATAAAGTGATGGCCGGCGATATTATCGGCGCTTTTACCGATGATGGAATTTGCACCGGACTCGTGTCGGTTGACGACCTTTCGGAAAGTGTTTTGCTGCAGGTTTTTGGCGACGACCCAACAACTATCGAAAAGGACGGCTACGAGGATAATGAAACTTTGAATTTTAAACTTTACCGTCCTCAGCTTGAGCAGGAGTTTATGATTGGTTTCGATTTTGACGCCTCCCTGCCTTCATCAGATGGCCGTTTTGCGGCTGATGGCTTATCTGCTGCAAGCAAAATTGTGTTCAATCCAACATTTATTGGCGAATACGGCAACAACAGCATTTCGTTTTATCCAAATCCCAGCAATGGTTTGGTTGATTTTGTTGCCGGCGACAATCAAAAGAGCTTCGATGTTACTATTTTAGATCTAACTGGTCAAAAAGTTTACGAAACTACCTTTTCGGCGAAAGCCCAGATCAATCTTTCGGACGCGCCCAAAGGTATTTACATCGTAAAAATCGAAAGCGGCAATTTTATTAAAGTCGAAAAACTGGTGGTTCAATAAAATCTCACCAAAAACAATCTCATCCATACCAAAAAACCTTCGGAATACTTCAATTTCCGGAGGTTTTTTTATTTTGATACCAGTACTCCTGCGAATAGTACCGGTACTAATTGGAATAGTACCGGTATTCCTGTGAATAGTACCGGTACTCCTGGGAGTTGTACCGGTACTCCTGAGAGTTGTACCGGTACTCCTGGGAGTTGTATCGGTACTCCTGAGAGTTGTACCGGTACTCCTGGGAGTTGTACCGGTACTCCTGAGAGTTGTACCGGTACTCCTGAGAGTTGTACCGG
>CAIYZW010000710.1 GCA_903930725.1 uncultured Bacteroidota bacterium | reverse complement strand
CCCCCGATAGCTATCGGGGTTCCATCTTTCCATTCTTCCATTCTTCTCTTCTTTAACTCCCCTCATCCAGCATGCCTTTGCGGCGATTTCGGGTTCGTTCGATGGCTTGGTGGGTATTCCATTTATTGATTTCTTTTTCGTTGCCCGAAAGCAAAATGTCGGGAACCTTCCAGCCCCGGTATTCGCTGGGCCGGGTATAAGCAGGCGGACTTAACAACCCATCTTGAAAAGAATCGGTAAGTGCCGAAGTTTCGTCGCCAAGCACGCCCGGAATTAACCTGATGATGCTGTCGCTGATTACTGCTGCAGCCAGCTCACCACCCGAAAGCACATAATCGCCGATGGACAATTCCATGGTAATGAAATTTTCGCGGATGCGCTCATCAATACCTTTGTAGTGGCCGCAGAGGAGGATAATATTTTCAAGTGTCGAAAGCCGGTTGGCGATTTTTTGTTCAAAAAGTTCGCCATCAGGAGTCATAAAAATCACCTCGTCATAATTCCGCTCCGATTTCAGTTTTTCGATGCAATCGGCGATGGGCTGAATCATCATCACCATGCCGGCGCCGTGGCCGTAGGCGTAATCATCAACCTTGCGATGCTTGTTTTCGGCATAATCGCGGATATCGTACAGATGAATTTCTGCAAGCCCTTTCTCTTTTGCCCTTTTAATAATCGAATGACTGAATGGCCCCTCGAACATCTCCGGGAAAATGGTTAAAATATCAATTCGCATAATTCTTGTTCATCTTTAAAATTGTGTCAAGTCTAAAAACTGTTGATTTTGGGCTAAAGCCCGGTAACTGTCTGGTTTTCAATTGCTCCGACCTTAAGGTCGGGGCAATTGATGTCCGTGTTATTCAGGGCTTTAGCCACATTAATAAAATTAATAGCGCCATTTTAGACTGGGCTCAAAATTGAATAAATGCCAACTTCAAACTGCCACTGCCCACTGGCGGCTGGCGACTTCCAAACCCCTTACGCCTTAAACCTTACTACTTTCGCCTATTCTGCCACCCAAACCGTTTTAATATTTACAAATTCTTTAATGCCATAATGTGAAAGTTCGCGGCCATAACCCGATTTTTTGATTCCACCAAACGGAAGCCGCGGGTCGGATTTGGTCATTCCGTTAACGAAAACTGCTCCCGACTCGATCTGGCGGGCATAATTGGTGCCTTTTTCGATATCTTTTGTCCAGATGCAACCACCAAGTCCATAAATGCTGCTATTGGCAAGATTTATTGCTTCCTCAGCATTTCCAACAGCCATTATTGCCAGCACTGGGCCGAAGGTTTCTTCATTAAATACCGGCATATCAGGTGTAATTTCGGTGAGAAGCGATGGCTCATAGTAAAAACCCTCCCGATTTACCCTTTTGCTGCCGAGTACCAGCTTTGCGCCCATTTTAATTGATTTTTGAACCTGCAGATCAATTTCTTCGACAAGATCAAGGCGGGCCATGGGGCCAAATTTAGTTAAAGTGTTTGATGGATCGCCGGGTTTGAGTTGCTCGATGTGCTTTTTGACTAATGCAGTAAACTCTTCGACAACCTCATTTTCGACAATGAAACGTTTGGCGGCGATGCAGCTTTGGCCGCAATTGAGCATCCGGGCAAAGACAGCGGTTGCGGCGCATTTTTCGAGATCAGCATCTTTTAAAACAATGAAAGGGTCGGAGCCGCCAAGTTCGAGGACTGTCTTTTTAAGATATTTCCCGGCAAGTTCAGCAACTTTTCTACCCGCAAGTTCACTGCCTGTGAGTGTTACAGCCATTATTTTGTCGTTCTTAATCACGTTTTCGACCAGCCTACCCGGAATCATCAATGTGCGGAAAAGATTTTCCGGGAAACCGGCTTCCTTAAAAATTTGTTCGATGGCAAGCGCGCATGCCGGAACATTGGAGGCGTGCTTTAAAACACAGGCATTGCCAGCCATCAGTGCCGGAGCGGCAAAGCGGAAGACCTGCCAGAACGGAAAATTCCACGGCATCACGGCCAAAACCGGGCCGATGGGCTCAAAACTTACGAAACTCTGACTGGCATCGGTTTTTATGATTTCATCTTGAAGGAAACCGGCAGCATTTTCGGCGTAATACTCGCAAACCCAGGCCGATTTCTCAACTTCGGCCATAGCCTCGGTGATGAGTTTTCCCATTTCATCGGTCATCAGCCGGGCGAACATTTCTTTATTTGTACGGAGGATTTTTGCCGCCGAAAGCATCAGAACGGAGCGTTGAGCAAAGGTGGTTTTTTTCCATGATTTCCATGCAATATGAACCTTTCCAACGATTTCATCACACTCATTTACTGTATGTTCGGCATATTCGCCAATTAGTTTTCCGTTGGCCGGATTAATACTTTTCATTGTTTTTAACGCTTTTAAAATTACACTCTAAGTTTACGAATCCCATACTTTTGCAAACTTACAAATTAACCAAGAATACTACTTTTGTAAACCAAATTAATTCGGAGTAAAAAATGTTTGAACAAACCTTTAAAAATATTGACGACATCCTTCACAAAGATGCCGGCTGCAGCAGCGAACTGGATTATGTGGAGCAAACTTCCTGGCTGTTATTTCTGAAATACCTCGACGATCTGGAAAAAGACAAAGCCACCGCAGCTTTACTGACCGGAAAATCCTACAACACCATCATCGCACCCGAATACCAGTGGAATACGTGGGCTGCGCCTAAACTCGACAGCGGCAAAATTGACCATAACGCGCTGGGTGGCGACGATCTTAAAGATTTTGTGGATATCAAACTTTTCCCTTACCTCAAAAAGTTTAAACATTCGGCCGAAAGTCCCGACACCATCGAATACAAGATCGGTGAAATATTCAGTGAGCTGAAAAACAAGATACAGAGCGGCTACAACATGCGCGAAATCATTAGCCGCATTGATGAACTGCGTTTCCGCACCCATTCCGAGAAACACGAGATGAGCCACCTGTACGAATCGAAAATTCAAAACATGGGTAATGCCGGGCGTAATGGCGGCGAATATTATACACCAAGGCCGCTGATACGGACCATTGTAAAGGTTGTTGATCCTAAAATCGGCGAAACCGTGTATGATGGCGCCGTGGGAAGTGCAGGATTCCTCTGTGAAGCCTTTGTGCACATGCAACATAGCAAAGGAAAAACCGAAAACCTGACCACAAAAGATATCGAGACATTACAGAAACGCACCTTTTACGGCAAGGAAAAGAAATCGCTGGCTTACATCATCGGCACGATGAACTTGATTTTTCATGGCATCGAGGCGCCCAATATTGTGCACACCAACACGCTTGCCGAAAACCTTGCCGACATCCAGGAACGCGACCGCTACGATGTGGTTTTGACCAATCCTCCGTTTGGTGGGAAAGAACGCGGCGAGGTGCAGCAGAACTTCCCCATTAAAACCGGCGAAACGGCCTTCCTTTTCCTGCAGCATTTTATTAAGATGCTCCGGGCAGGCGGCAGGGCGGGCATCGTTATCAAAAACACCTTTCTGAGCAATACCGACAATGCCTCGGTAAGTCTGCGAAAGCTGCTTTTAGAAAGCTGCAACCTGCACACCGTGCTCGATTTGCCGGGTGGCGTGTTTACCGGTGCAGGTGTAAAAACAGTGGTTTTGTTTTTCGAGAAAGGCGCGCCAACCCGCAAGGTTTGGTATTACCAGTTGAACTTAGACCGCAACCTGGGTAAAACCAATGCGCTAAGCGAAAACGACCTTGCCGGTTTTGTGGCCTTACAGAAAACCAAAGCCGAAACCGAAAATTCCTGGAGTGTTTCGGTGGCTGATCTTGCCGAAGCTACGTATGATTTATCCGCCAAAAATCCCAACAAAAAAGAAGAAACCGCCCTGCGCCAGCCCATCGAAATATTGGAAGAAATGAAAGCTTTGGATGAGGAAAGTGCCGAGATATTAAACTCAATTTTGGAGCTGCTATGAAAGGCTGGATGTACATCTTAAAGTGTTGCGACGGGAGTTATTATACCGGGAGTACAGACAATCTGGAATTGAGATTGCAGCAACATCAAAATGGAGAAGGCGCTAATCATACCAGGAAAAGGCTGCCTGTTGAATTGGTTTATTTTGAAGAATTTCAAAGGATTGATGAAGCATTTTATCGGGAAAAACAGATACAAGGATGGAGTAGGACAAAGAAAGAGGCCCTAATAAGCCGAAAATTTGAACAACTTCCTGAATTATCAAAAAATTACACACAGAATCCAAGAAAAGATGAGGGCGTGGTTTCGACAGGCTCAACCACCGGTGATGTACCGCCGCCTGAGCGTGTCGAAGGCGTGGTTTCGACAGGCTCAACCACCGGAGAAGCAACGTCGCCTGAGCGTGTCGAAGGCGAGCTCGTCGAAGGCAACATTAAATTAAAAAAAAAATGGAATTTCAGACTAATCAATACAGCGATCTGATTGCCCAAATTGGCAATTTGCTTGCTTTGGGAAGGGCAAAAGCTGCCCGTGAAGTAAATTCGATTTTGGTTCAAACCTACTGGGAAATTGGAAAATACATTGTCGAATTTGAACAAAAAGGAAACATCAAAGCTGAGTACGGCACCCAGTTGTTCGACAGGCTCTCCAGGGACTTAACCACCGCTTATGGCAAAGGTTTTAGCAGGTCTAATCTTTTTTATATGAGGAAGTTATACCTATGTTTTCAAATTAGTGAGACACTGTCTCACAAATTGACCTGGAGCCATTATTTTGAAATTTTAAAAGCTGATTCCGATCTCGAAATTGGTTTTTATAGCAAACAATCCGAAAAAGAAAGCTGGAGCGTGCGTGAACTGAAACGCCAGATGAAAAGCATGTTGTTTCATCGTCTTGCGCTAAGCACCGACAAGGCAGGCGTAATGAAATTGGCCAGCGAAGGCCACGAAGTGCAGCAACCCGAAGATTTGCTCAAAGACCCTTTTGTGCTGGAGTTTCTGAATATTCCCGAAAAACACCAGTATCTCGAAAACGAACTCGAGGAAAAGCTCGTAAGCAATTTGCAGAATTTCCTTTTGGAACTGGGCAAAGGCTTTGCTTTTATTGGCCGGCAATACCGCATAAGCATTGGCGGAAAGCATTTTAGATTAGACTTGCTTTTTTACCACCGCATCCTTAAATGTTTTGTGCTGATTGACCTGAAACGCGGCGAAATTGACCATCTGGATGTTGGGCAGATGAACCTTTACCTCAACTATTTTAAAAAGGAAGAAAACACCGAAGGCGACAACGAACCCGTTGGAGTTATTCTTGGAGCCTACAAAAACCACATTTTGGTAGAGTACGCCACCGACAGCATTACCAACAAAATAATGCAGGCAAAATACCAGCTTTACCTTCCCGACAAAACCCAGTTAGAAAACGCCTTAAACAAACTTTTGGACGAATGAAACAAGTTGCCACATTGAACCTGCCGAAAGGTGATACCCTGAGCCTGCCGAAGGGCTGGGAAATTAAAAAGTTGGGAGAGGTTACAAAAATAAGCTATGGATATACTGAAAAAGCCTCTTTTAGCGAAGTTGGGCCAAGGTTTTTAAGAATAACGGATATCCAAGATAGCGCTGTTGATTGGAATAGTGTCCCTTTTTGTCAGATAAGTGATGCTGATTTTGAGAAGTACAAACTTAAAGATGGAGATATTGTCTTTGCTAGAACAGGTGCAACAACTGGTAAATGTTTTCTTGTTTATAGTCCACCTAAAGCTGTTTTTGCATCATACTTAATTAAGGTTCAGGTTAATTACAATGAACTTAATCCTGAGTTTCTTTTTGAATATTTTCAAACACAAACATATTGGGATGCGATAAAATTGGGAGTTTCAGGAAGTGCTCAAGGTGGATTTAACGCAACGAAATTATCTGACCTTGAAATCCCCTTTCCTCCGCTCCCCGAGCAACTCCAAATCGTTTCCATTTTAGATGAAGCCTTTACCGCCATTGCCCGGGCAAAAGCCAATGCCGAACAAAACCTAAAAAACACCAAGGCGCTTTTTGAGAGTTATTTGCAAAATGTGTTTACAGAAAATGGTGAGGGGTGGGAAGAGAAACCGCTTAAAGAAATTGGAATAACCCAAACAGGAACAACGCCAAAAACGGCAGACAAAGGAAACTTCGGAGATTTTATTCCATTTATAAAACCAGCTGATATTGACATTTCTGGTAACGGTGAAATTAGATATGATAATGATGGTTTAAGTGAACAAGGTTTAGGAAATGGCAGGAAAATGTTGGAAGGATCAACTCTTATGGTTTGTATTGGTGCAACAATAGGAAAAGTTGGATTTGCTGACCGTGAAGTCTCTTGCAATCAACAAATAAACTCATTGACTGTAAAGAAAGATTTTCATCCTAAGTTTTTTTATTATGCATTAAGTACTACAAGTTTTTTTGAGAGTGTATTGCTGAATGCTGCACAAGCAACCTTACCTATTATCAATAAAGGTAAATGGGAAAAGTTAAGTGTCCATTATCCAAAATCCTTAAAAGTCCAGCAATCCATCGTCCAAAAGCTCGATGCCCTCTCAGCCGAAACCAAAAAATTAGAAGCCATTTACCAAAAGAAGATTACCGATTTGGAGGAATTGAAGAAAAGCATTTTGCAGAAAGCGTTTAACGGGGAATTATGACCTTGTACAAAAATAAATATCGTGTCGAAACCACCCGCCTGCCCGGTTATGATTATGCATCGGCGGGGCGGTATTTTATTACTGTGTGCACCCAAAACCGGGTGCCGTTTCTGGGTAAAATCGTGCAGGGCAAAATGCAATTAAATGCCAACGGCACCATTGTCGAACATTGTTGGTTCGATTTGCCCAACCATTATCCCAATTTAATTTTGGATGCGTTTGTG
>CAIYZW010000709.1 GCA_903930725.1 uncultured Bacteroidota bacterium | reverse complement strand
GGATCGAAAAACTTCTGTCCTTGCGGCAGAATATCCGTAAGAAATTTGGTAGCCAGGACGAAAGCGTTTTGCTGATCAAGGAAATCCCTGACCCATTCTTTCAGAAAATGCTCAGTTATATTGACGAAAACATTGACGAAGAAACCCTTTCGGCTGATAAACTGAGCGAACGCTTCGCCATCAGCAAATCGTCACTTTACAACAAAACCCGCTCGGTACTGGGAACCACGCCACATGGGCTGATTAACCAGCGAAGGGTAAGGAAGGCATCGGTTTTACTCGATTCGACTTCGTTAACCGTAAGCGAAATTATTGATCAGACAGGTTTTAGCAGCCGCACCCATTTTTACGATCTTTTCAATAAAACCTTTGGCTGCTCTCCGTCCGATTACCGGCTGAAAAGGAAAGATTAAAAACAAAGCACAAAAAACAATTATCAAATCACAAAAAACAAGTATCAAAAGACAAATATTCTTTTTGCTGCTAAAAAGCATTTTATGATGGAGCAGATATTTTCCCCCGAAAGGGTTGTGATACTCCAAGTCTTGCTTTAGCTTGACACTTTTTGCTGATAATTTTGAAAACACTTTTTACAAAAAAACCACGAAAAGTGTATTTTCTATATTACAAATATTGGGGAAAAGTGTATTTTCTATATTACAAAATAATACTATTTTTGTAAAATAAATAAAACGATTATGGAACAGCTTTACGACATTTTTAACATCAAGCTACGGGGCATATCACTGAAATACAAACGGTTTCTTTTTGGAAAAATTGATTGGTCAAATCGGTTGATATCGCTATTGGGAGCTAGAGGTACAGGAAAGACAACCCTCATTTTGCAGCACATCAAAGAGCAATTTAAGCAACCGGGTAACCTGATTTTGTACGTTGACGTAAATCACCCCTATTTTTCGCAACACACAATACTTGAACTGGCAGACACCTTTTATAAAAAAGGGGGGAAGTTTTTATTTCTGGACGAGATTCATAAATATTACAACTGGTCAACTGAAATAAAGCAAGTTTATGATACCTATTTTGATTTGAATATTGTTTTTACGGGGTCTTCGGTTATCGAAATTTTAAAAGGTGAAGCTGATCTAAGTCGAAGGGTGGTAAGTTATTTATTGCCAGGTTTATCTTTCAGAGAATACCTGGAACTGGATAAAGAATTTGTTTTTGAACCTTTTAATCTTCAAACCATTTTATCCGACCACCGCGAAATATCAAACATAATCACGCAAAAAATCAGGCCACTTGAATTTTTTCAGGATTACCTCCGTTTTGGCTATTATCCCTTTTTTGTCGAAGGAAAGGCTGTTTACCTTGAAAAACTCTTAAATACAATAAATCTGATTCTTGAAGTGGATGTTCCGGCAGCAAAAAACATTGACTTGATTAGCATAAAAAAAATGAAAAAATTGCTTTCAGTAATTTCAACATCAGTTCCTTTTAAACCCAATACACACAAACTGTCTGTCATGATTGAGGTGTCAAGATTGTCACTTGTCCAGTTTTTTTATCTTCTCGAAAATGCACAACTCCTAAATCTGCTTCACACTTCAACACACGGTGTTCAATCATTGGGAAAACCTGAAAAAATATACCTTAATAACCCGAATCTGATGTATGCTCTCGCTCCAAATATGGCAGATGTAGGTACAATTAGAGAAACTTTTTTCTTTAACCAAACAAAGCACACGCATCTTATTCAACTTCCTGAAAAGGGAGATTTTTTAGTTGATCAGACTTTAATTTTTGAAGTGGGAGGTAAAAACAAATCCATGAAACAAATCAGCAACCTTGAAAACGCATGGGTTGTTGCAGATGAGATTGAGTATGGATTTGAAAAGAAAATACCATTATGGATGTTTGGTTTTCAGTATTAAGTTATCCCACCAGCTCCCATCCAATCTCCAAACGTTAATCGTTTATTTTAGCCACCATTAATTTGCGTATTTTTATGCTTGTTCGCTTCTATCGGCGAATCCAGCCGAATTTTGTAACCCGCCGTACAAGATCAGGAACCGAGCGGACAGGTTTTCGGTTTCATGATATTAGCTTTGCAATGTCGTAAAACTGAACAAAATGGATATTGCAAAACGATTTATCGAAAACCCGCTGCTCCGGCCTGCCGATCTGAAACCTGGCATCGAAGGAATGGAAATCACGTGCCTGCTCAATCCAGGCGTTTTTGAGTTTAACAATAAAACCTGGCTTCTCCTCAGGGTTGCCGAACGACCTAAACAGATTGAAGGCAAAATCAGTTTCCCGGTTTATAATAGTAAAGGAGCAATCGAGATTCTAAGTTTCGATAAAAACGATCCCGACCTTGATGGGTCCGACCCACGGGTGATCAATTATAAAAAGAAGGATTATCTAACCACACTCTCATACCTGCGGCTCGTTTGCAGCGATGATGGCGTGCATTTTTATGAACCCGAAGGTTATCCACCCATTTTTGGAAAAGGTGAACTCGAAACTTTTGGTATCGAAGATTGCCGCGTTGCCACCATGGAAGATGGTTTCAGCCTTTCGTTTACCGAAGTTTCGGAGTTTGGCGTTGGCGTTGGCCTTATCAGAACCAACGACTGGAAGAATTTCGAGCGTGAAGGAATGATTTTCCCACCTCATAATAAAGACTGTGCCTTATTTGAAGAAAAGATAAACGGGAAATATTTTGCACTGCACCGTCCCAGCAGTCCCGAACTTGGCGGAAACTACATCTGGCTGGCCGAATCGCCCGACCTCATTCACTGGGGAAGGCATAAATGTATTGCAACGGTTCGTCCCGGCAGTTGGGATTCAGCACGAGTTGGTGCCGGTGGCGCTCCCATCCGTACCGAAAAAGGCTGGCTCGAAATTTACCACGGAGCCAACAGCGAACACCGTTATTGCCTCGGGGCATTGTTGCTCGACATCAACGATCCTTCAAAAGTACTTGCCAGAAGCGATGAACCTATCATGGAGCCTGTCGAAACCTACGAACAAACCGGTTTTTTTGGAAATGTGGTTTTTACAAACGGCCATTATGTTAAAGGTGACACCATTTTTATGTATTACGGCGCCAGCGACGAAGTGATTTGTGGCGCCCAACTCTCGATTTCCGAAATACTTTCAACACTCATAAAATAAGGGTTACCCTGCATGATAGCTAAACTGACTACCGAGTTCCGTTTTTTCCTTTCGATGCCCCACAATATGCGGGTGCTTTTGATTACCAACATGCTGTACGCTTTGGTATTGCCGGTAGTTGAGATTTTTATGGCTGCCTACATCATGCGCTATTTTGCCGATACCAGCTATGTCGCCATTTTTCAGGTGGCCATGTACACCGGCATCATCATCACTTCACTTACAAATGGTTTTTTATTGAAGAATTTCAAAGTAGCCCATCTTTATAGTTTTGGAATTTTGCTGAGTGGTTTATCAATGGTCGGGATGATGTTTGTAAAAGGCATTGCCCTTCCGGGATTAATTGTTTCGGGGACGCTTATCGGCGCAGCATCTGGTTTTTTCTGGACAAACCGCTACCTGATGGCGCTGAATACCACCTCCGATGAAAACCGCAACTACTTTTTCGGGCTTGAATCGTTCTTCTTTACCATTTCAAATATCGGGATACCGCTCGCCATCGGCGCCTTGCTGGTTTCGGTTGACGGGATGAATTTCCTGGGGATAGATTTTGATATTTACATGGGTTACCGCGTTGTAACACTCATTGTATTTGCAATTACCATCCTGGCTTGTTTTTCGCTGGCCCGCGGTAAGTTTGAAAACCCAATCCAGAAAGACTTTTTGTACTTCCGCTTCGACAGGTTGTGGAATAAACAGATTTTACTTGCCGCGCTTAAAGGTCTGGTTCAGGGTTTTTTGGTTACTGCCCCGGCCATGCTTATCATGAAATATGTTGGTCAGGAAGGGTCATTGGGACTCATTCAGGGAATCAGCGGTGGATTGACCGCAATTCTGATTTATCTTCTGGGTCGTTTTGCCAAACCAAAGCACCGGATACTCATTTTTGGATTTGGAATTACACTCTTTTTGATAGGAACCATTTACAACGGCATCGAGCTTTCGATGATTGGTGTGATGGTGTTTGTGCTGTGCAAAGTTTTCTTTCAGCCATTGCACGACCTGGCCTATTATCCCATCATGATGAAAGTTATCGACGTGGTATCCCTGCGGGAAAACCGCAACAAATATGCTTACATTCTTAACCACGAATTTGGCTTGTATGCCGGCAGGGTAATTGGCCTGGGGTTGTTTATTTTTCTGGCTTTTTACGTTTCCGAAACTTTTGCCCTCAGATATTCGCTCATCATTGTAGCCGTGTTGCAAATGCTTTCCATCCCGCTGGCTAAAAATATCATGAAACAATCTTATCAGGAAGAAAAATGAAAAAAGCAAGTTTCTTGGTTTTGATATTTGCGGCGATGCTAACCATGTTTTCATGCGAAAACAATACAGGCACACCGGTTGAGCAAACGGCCATCGCCCGCATCGGACAGATGCCTGATATGCCAGCGCCGTATATAATAATTGACTGGAAAACGAAAGCCCTTCAGTTCGACAGCCTTGCCTTCAATTTTAACAGTACGGCCACTTATGGCCCGCTCATCTGGCTCGACAGCGCCCGCCGTAATTTCGACCAGGTAACCTTTGGCCTTTACACCGTAATTGGTGATGTGCGCCAGGGACCAAAAAACAATAACGGCGAATTTCACGAAGCGCTTACTTCGCTCAATTCGCTGGTAAGCGCCGGTTTGCTGGGTGTTGATAAGACCAACCAGCACGGCTACAATTTTGTAAGAATGGCTCAGAATTATTTCAACAGCGATACAAAGTGGAATATCGTGATGAATAACACAAACCCGGCGGTTGCAATGGCTGGCGGCGGCTATGGTCGCGACTGGTGGTACGATGTTTATCCGAATGTGCTTTATTATGGCGTTGCTGCGCTTTATCCTGATGTTGAAAATACCGAGTTTATCCTGCGCACGGTCGCTGACCAGTTTTATAAAGCCGATTCGGTGCTCGCCGGTAACTATGATTTTTCTTATTTTGATTATGCCCAAATGAAGGGTGTATGCAACAATGTGCCCTTGCAACAGGATGTTGCGGGTGGACAGGCCTGGGTTTTGCTTTCGGCCTACGATAAATTTGGTGATGCCCGCTACCTCAAAGGCGCAAAAAGTGCAACCGAAGCTTTGCTCAGTCAGACCGAGAGCAGGTTTTACGAAATTCTTCTGCCTTTTGGGGCATACACCGCCGCCCGCTTGAACGCAGAACAGGGAACCAATTATGATGTTACAAAACTTTTAAACTGGACCTTCGATGGCTGCCAGGCAAAAGAAGGCCGGTATGGCTGGGGTGTGATTGCCGAAAAATGGGGCGACTACGATGTTTCAGGCCTTCAGGGAAGTATTACCGATGGGGGAGGGTATGCCTTTTTTATGAACTCTGTGGCCATGGCCTGGCCATTGGTTCCGATGGTAAAATATGAGCCGCAATACGCCGAAGCAATCGGAAAATACATGCTGAATGCAGTAAATGCGTCACGCCTTTTCTATCCCGACCAGGTTGACAGCACGCACCAATGGTTGCCCGAAATGAAAAATCTTACAAACGGAATTATCGGCTACGAAGGCGTCAGGAAGATGGATGACTACAACAAGCCTTCACTTAAAGGAATTTCACCTGTTTCGATAGGTGACGGACCAAAATGGGTTGCCGGCCAGCCCGCCGAATCCATGTTCAGCCTTTACAGTACT